>PQAL01000020.1:0-21749 GCA_003105035.1 Anaerolineales bacterium
AATCCCGAATGCGTCGCCCTTACATCTACTATAAGGTGATTATCCGCTAGTGATCCGCTGTAAAAGGGCGAAATCTTTGTGTAGGGGCGGGTCTTCGACGGTTATTCCTTTCTCGTCTGATCAAAGAGCTCCATCTTATCAATAAGGTGATACCTCGCTGGTGACCCGCCCCTACCATGTGATGTCGATGGCTTGTTTAAGGACAGATGGCAACCAGCTTGATGATGTTGTTGGGGCGAAGCATTCGAAAGTAGCTCGGGCAGGTGGTTTGCATCAATCCCGAATGCGTCGCCCTTACGTCTATCAATAGGGCGATACCTTGCTGATGGCATGCCCCCACCTTGTGATGGCTTATACTATGCATCTTATTCTGGTTTTGTGATATTATCAAAATCCGGGGTCTATTTAGCATCTCCAGGCATTTACCTGCCCTGAATGAATGATTTTGATAGACTGCGGGAGGTAGAACTAAAGCATGTTTGAGCGCATAAAACGTGAAATCGACAAAATCTTCCGCCAGGAGACGCTGGCGGAACGCAGCCCACGCATCATCGCGGGTGCCGTTTACAGTGGTATGGTTGGGGTGATCTATATCCTGGTCCCCCAGCTGTTCAATGTTCTGCTTTTTAGAGGTCTGAACCTGTCTATCGATTGGATCAGCCTGCTGACCCGCAGCCTGGAGTTTGGCCTGGGGCTGGCGCTTGCTGGTGCAGTGGTTGGCTGGTTCACCGAGACCTATGAGGGCATCGTGTGGGGTGGGGTGGTGATCACCCTGCTCCTGCTGGTGGTCTCACTCCTGGGTGGGGGTGGAACCACCCTGATCGGCCAGTCGGTCATCGTTGTCCTGCCGTTGATCGGGGCATGCATCCTGGTGGCCGGGGTGATGCGTGTGGGTATCAACCGCCATATGAAGGTCAGGCAAGTAGCTGATCCAAAAACCCGCCGTAAAGGCATGCTGCAGCTGGCAGGGATCGTCTTTTTAGTCGGCTTCATCCCAGGCGTCTTCACCGTGTTTGGCAGCTCCTCGACCGATACAATTAAATCTCTCAACAATACTTTACAGGGTTACGCCTCCGACCCACTAATCGATAAGCGCTTCCCTTACGACCAGCTACCAGGCATGAAGGATCACCTTGGCACGCCATACACGCTCTACGTGCGTACCTCCATGCTCGTCGCCGATACCATGGAAGTTACCATACACTTCAAAGATGGCTATGCGGTCACCTGCCTGGTGCCGAAGCTGGGCAGCGGCAGTGAACAATTGCTGCTGGATAACTGTTCAGAGGGGAGCAGTTATAAAGGGCCGTGAGGCGATAGATTGACTGTTAATGACACGCCAGTCAATGAATTTCTTGGAGGAAGTTTTCCCTAATCTTTTCCATCATTAATTCATCAAATTAGCGATTTCCGCTCAGCCAACCATGCAGTCAGGAGGGATGTGACTATGCTCCTAAGCTACCTCATCGTCAGCCTAATTAGCGGCATCCTGTTCGGCGTGATGGATGCCTTGATCAATGCCAACCCGCTCGCCCAGCGCCTCTACCAGGCTTACCAGCCCATCGCTAAGCAAACCCAAAATCCCATGCGTAGCATGCTGATCGACCTGGTCTACGGCTTCGCCATGGCAGGTATCTTCTAGCTGCTTTACCCCAGCCTGCCGGGTGCTAGTGGGATCCTCAAGGGGCTCAGTTTTGGGGTGATGGCCTGGTTCTTCCGCGTGGTCATGTCGGTTGCCTCGCAGTGGATGATGTACAAGGTGCCAGGCAAGACGTTGCTATATACCCTGTTTACCGGGCTGGGAGAAATGCTGGTGCTGGGCATCCTGTACGGGTTGTTTTTAAAGCCGGTTGCTTGATAGCCTGGCCTGCCGGATGGCCAGGCATGGAAGGGACAGGGGCCAACTAATTGGACATCCAATACCTTGCCTCTTTTTCCATTTTCAGAAAGACAGCCCGGCTAGCTCCAAGTCTCTTGTTTGATATGGGATTTATACGTTTTATCATTGCATGCCAGCCGGCTCCTCTCCGATGGGTTGCCTGCAGGAAGGAGTTATCGCGTCCTATTCGCTATGAGCACAGCGAGATATTCAGCAGTATAATTACTCCCGGTATTTTGACAATGAGGAGATCATCATGGAAAAGAAACTGCAAGAACTTAAGATCCGCCTGGCCGAGATCTACGACCTGGTACACGTTGGTGCTTTGCTGGGTTGGGATGAGGCCACCTACATGCCGCCTGGTGGTGCCCCCGCCCGCGGCCGACAGAATGCCTTGATTGGCCGCCTCGCCCACGAAAAATCAATTGATCCCGCATTGGGGCATCTGCTGGATGACCTGCGCCCGTACGGAGAGAGCCTACCGTTTGATTCGGACGATGCTTCCCTCATCCGGGTGGCTCGCCGCCAGTACGAGCGGGACATTTGCTTGCCACCCCAGTTCGTGGCTGAATTATATGAGCACATGTCAAACACCTACAACGCCTGGGTGGTTGCTCGCCCGGCGAATGACTTCAAATCACTGGAGCCGATGCTGCAGAAAGGTGTTGACCTATCCCGGCGCATGTCTGATTTCTTCCCCGGGTATGAGCATATTGCTGACCCGCTGATCGATTACTTCGATTATGGCATGAAAGCTACGACGCTTCGCAGCCTGTTTGCCCAATTGCGCCGTGAGCTCATTCCCATTGTGCAGGCGATCGTCGCCCAGCCCGTGCCCGATGACTCTTTCCTCAAGCGGCATTATCCCCACGCGGGACAGATCGATTTTGGGCAGCAAGTGATCGCCCAGCTCGGATATGATTTCCAGCGCGGCCGCCAGGACCTGACTCACCATCCCTTTATGACCAAGTTCTCTCTGGGAGATGTGCGTATCACCACCAGGATCAATGAGAATGACCTGACAGACGGCTTGTTCAGCACCATCCACGAATCGGGGCATGCCATGTACGAGCAAGGTATCCGCATGGAGCTGGAGGGCACCCCGCTGGCTCACGGCGTCTCAGCCGGCCTGCACGAGAGCCAATCGCGCACCTGGGAAAACCTGGTGGGCCGCAGCCGCGGCTTTTGGGAGTTTTTCTTCCCCAAGCTCCAGGCACACTTCCCCGATCAGCTGAATGACATCTCGGTGGATGAATTCTACCGGGCGGTCAACAAGGTTCAACGCAGCCTGATCCGTGTGGATGCCGACGAGGTGACCTACAACCTGCACGTGATGATCCGCTTCGACATCGAGCTGGCCTTACTGGAAGGTAATCTGCTGGTACGCGACCTGCCTGAATACTGGCACGGGCGCTACAATGCCGATATGGGCATTCGCGCTCCAGATGACCGCGATGGTGTCTTGCAAGATGTGCACTGGTTCAGCGGAATTGTGGGCGGCGCCTTCCAGGGCTATACTTTGGGCAATATCATGGGGGCATTATTCTTCAAGCAGGCTCTCAAAGCCCACCCTGAGATCCCTGCCGATATGGCCCAGGGAAAATTTGCCACATTACACACCTGGCTGGTGGATAACGTCTACCAGCATGGCTGTAAGTTCACCGCCAACGAGCTGATCGAGCGCGTTTCCGGAGGCCCGCTTACCATCGAGCCGTACATTGAGTACCTAAAAACGAAATACGGCCAGCTTTACAAATTGTAGAGGTATTGTTGGGTTTCGCAACCAAGACCGTGTTGCTCAACCCAACCTACTTACTCTTCCATTGCGAGAGTCCAGTGATCTCCTGGGCCGGAGCATTCTGAGCTTATGGTAGGTTTAACCTGTCCGGTGTTTGATGCCGGATTGTGCGAATTGTGCGAAACCCAACAGCGCTTCCCGGAGGTATTGTTGGGTTTTGCAGCAAATTCCGCAGATGACGGGGAATAGGATTGCATATGCAATTTTTAACGAAAACTTTCTTGGGAAACACCCTGGCACAATGGGCTCTGGCGCTGGTGATTGGGCTGTTCGTCTTTGGCTTGCTGCAGCTGCTGGCATGGCTTCTGCGCCGCCGGCTCAGAAAATTCGCTGACCAGCCGCTCCCCGATCCAAGCGTCTTGATCCGCAATTTGCTTGCCCATACCAATGGGCTGTTCTTTGCCTGGCTGGCCTTCTTTGTTGCCCAGCGCTCTCTCACCCTGTCTGAAACAGCCAGGGTGGTGATCGACACCATCACCATCACCGTCATCCTGCTCCAGGCAGGTTCCTGGGCGGTGCAGGTGGTCGAATACCTGGTCGCCCGCCGTCAGATCGCCAAGGATGGCGAGCTAAATTACCGCAAGGGTTCGATCAACGCCATCCTGCTCATCACGAAAATCACCATCTGGACCATTGTGATCCTGCTCGTGTTGGAGAACATTCCCGGAGTGCACGTCACAACCCTGATAGCCTCCCTTGGAGTGGCCGGGATCGCCCTCGGCCTGGCACTTAATAAGGTGCTGGGTGACCTGTTCGCCTCCCTCACCATCTCGATCGACGAACCTTTCGTGGAGGGGGACGCCATCAGCGTGGGTGAGTTTTCAGGGGTGGTCGAACACGTCGGCTTGAAGAGCACCCGCGTGCGCAGCGGTACCGGTGAGCAGCTGATCTTCTCGAACTCAGACCTGCTCGACAGCCGCATCCGCAATTTTAAGCGCATGGAAAAGCGCATGGTGGTGTTCACCATCAACATCACTTATCAAACCCACTATAAGAAGCTGCAAAAAATCCCCGAGCTCATTCGGGAGGCAATCGAGACGCAACCGCAGGTGGCCTTTGAGCGGGCCCATTTCAAAGCCTATGGTCCTTCGTCGCTGATCTTTGAGGTGGCCTACACCATCCAGACTGCGGATTTCAATGTGTATATGGACCTGCAGCAGAAGATCAACCTGGAGATCTTCCACAGTTTCCAGGAAGCCGGCATCGATTTCGCCTACCCAACCCAGACCATCCGGCTGGACAATAAGGAGGAGAAATAGCAGGGAAGTAGGTTGGGGTGACTTGGTAATTTTCCAGCAGCCAATCCATGCAGCAGCGTACTCAATGGTTAAGTACCTGTAGCTTATTCGGCAGGAAGCGACTGTCGATCAGGGATTTAGCGCAGTACCAAACGCTTGTTGTTTGAGAAAACAGTCCCCTTCGCCTACACTGTAAAAGTGGGATAAAACCACCGAAGCCGTAGAAAATACCTGCAGCCGCATCTAAACCACGCAGGCAAGGTGACCCGCCCAAAGGACGGGCATCCGCATATAGACCGTGCAGGCAGGGTGGCCAGGTGACCCCAGTCACAATCACTGCCCGCAGCGTCTTTATGATTTTGCTGGTGGAATCCCGTGGCTGAGCATGGTTGTCGCGACAGTGGGACGGTGGTCGTCTAGGCAAATAGCGATATCCTATCGATCCTTCTATGTACTCAGCAGTCTTCCCTTCTCAATTTGTCACTTGCCAGCCGGTTTAAGCTTACACCTGCTTCAGCAGCTTCTACCGTTAATTGCCGGTGGAGTTCAGGGGGCACACGGACCATGAAATGCCCGCTGAATTTTTTCGATGCCAATGGTTTAGGAACTGGCTCTCCACTTGCACGCAGATCAGTGACGACATCTGCAACTAATTGGCGTATACCATGAAGGGCAGCTTCCGGTTCACCTGCCAGCCAGCTTAAGCTTTGAAATTCTGCGCACAGACCTACATGCTCACCGTCTTCTTCGGACCATGTCACACGATAGGTGTAATGATCATTCTTCAACATTTTCTTGGTTCTCCAATCGGTCGATAGCTTTTATAACCTGCCTCACCTGGTACGCTTTTGCCATTCCCTTATCATTTTGAACATTTACCCGTGGATCACCTTGCCAAGGGGTTTTATAAATCCTGTGACTGCTACTGACTTGCCTGGGTTCACCAAAATAATGTGCACACACGTTACATAAGTCCAGGTACTTGATGCCTTTAGGATTTTGTCGCATCTTATCCAGGATTTCTTCGATTTTTGCCACATTTCAATGATATCATTATTGATACTATTGTCAAGTACAAATGGGTAATAATCCTCTAAATATCTGAGAAAGTATTACCTGTGAACTTTCACCTCAAGTTAGGGTCAAATAATGATAGCTCTGAGAATCGGGCTCAATCGGAACTGGAGGGAGGTTACCTTGTAGTTGTGCAGCCTGATCCTGCATGGTTGGGATAATGAGCATAAGTATTTAGCAGGATCAAGATTGAATGTCCCACCATCTGCCCAAGATTCGAGATGCACAGAGCGCATGCGGGTCACCAGGTAACCCCAGCCACGATCATCAGTGTATAATAAAAAATTAGCTAATAAATAACGAAACCGTAAGGTAATGCAAAATCAGAAGATAGGCCTTAAAAATATAGGGAGGATAACAGGATGAATAATAAAGAAGTAGTACCTGAAACGAAAGGTGTTACATCACAGCTACTTGCCACGGTTGACCTTGGCCCTGAGATCGAGGGCATGGCAGGCCGCCAGTTTCGCATGCGCATGTTCACCTTCGAGCCTGGAGCTGTTTTTGGCCCACTGCACGACCATAAAGGCAGGCCAGGCCTCGTCTACATATTGGAAGGGATGATTACCGATCATCGCAATGGGGTCGCCACGGATTATGGACCGGGAGTGGGCTGGCCCGAGGATCGGAACACCTTGCACTGGCTTGAGAACCGGGGCACGATCCCTGCTGTGGAGATCTCGGTAGATATTGTGAAGAAAGAATAAACCCGGCCCAGTATTCGTAAATTATAGATTATCTGAGGTCAAGCTTAACAGACTGGCCCTGTCACTGCGTGCAACCGACAGTGCGGATTTCAGGTGAGTGCAAGGGAGTTCCCGAAATATATATTTGGATCAAGCGCTAAGTGCAGTCCTGAACGTTTCGTTTTGGATGTTTTAACCGGCGATCTATGGCAGACACGCTGAGATCGGTCAGTCGAAGTAACCTTCTTGACACAGTATTAGATGTGGGATAAAAACTATTAAAAATGACAGCTGGCCTCAAGTTTGGGGTCAGCTGTTTGGGGTTAATGAAAATCTACAAGCCAATTACAGGCATATTATGAAAAAGCATCATTTATTTATCAAACACGATAAACATTATAAGTTCGATACATTTTACTTTTCCAGTGAGAGATACCGTTCATTTAGTTCATTCGAATCGAGCGTCGGCTGGAATATTAACATGACTCCCGTTTCTCCCTTGCTAATCTCAAGGACTGACCAGCCTTCGCATTCGCCGCCCGGATATACAAAACAGACAAGGGCCGGGTTGGGTAAATACATGACAGTCGAATCAGCATAGACGACATTCAAACTTCCTGTAGTCGCATATAACCCCCCATTTCCAAAAACAAGCTGGGGTTTATCTTGAGAATTAATAGATCGCACCCTGGAATTTATGGCAATATACTCCATACCACTCGCGGGGGGCTCATTATTGGAACTCGCTTCCTTTACCATACGCCAGGCTTCATCTCCACGGATAACCTCCAGAACGGTGACTTCCCAATCTTCTGTGATGACCTTTTCGTTTATAGGGGCTGGGTTACCTCGATCTGTTCCCAAGTCATTCGGTTTTATTGCTGCCAGGTCAGAGGGTACGCTGGTGGTGGCGCCTTGGTCGAGAGCGGTAAACCAATCCGTATCCCCATTAAAATTCATCGATTCATTGAAAACCAGGATCATGTTCTCTTCACCCTGTGCAACCATAAATTGGGCATATCCCTCGGCTTCTTCCCCGCTGGCAAGGTCAACATCAAGCTGAGGCTTTGGACCGATGACCGGGGCTGAGCCGCAGTTATATAAATTCAGGCGATCACCTGTAGCACCAAAATTACAAAAGTTTATATTGTGTGTTTCACTGTCCGCATAGGTGCTCTTGACGTATAGCTTGATGAGCAGATATTCCATACCTTCGTAAGCCGCAATACTAGTTGAATAAGCAGCCTGGATCGCTTTCCAGGCTTCTTCACCGCGCATGACTTCAAGCACCTGCACATCCCAGTTTGGCAGCGAAGCAAGCTTGTTAGCTGGGAAAGGATTGCTCCGGCTCGTTCCAGGGGGAGATGCGATTGGAGTATTCGTGGAAACTGGCGTATTCGTTGAAACGATGCTTTCGGTAGGCAGAAGCAATTCAGTGGGGCTGGGGGTTGCCGTGTATTCAGGCACAGCTGTTGGCACCTTTGTTTTTATGGGTTCGACCTGGGTTGGTTGAGCTGTCGGAGCTTGCCGAGCAGGACTTGGAACTCCGCCATTTGTGCATGCAACCGAAACGATTGCCACCACAACCGATAAGAACAAGCAAGCCTTTAACATTCGAAAAGTTGACATAAACCTATAAACCTCCAAATTATTCTTTAAAAATAAATACATTTTTGAGAAGCATTTTACCAAGTTTCCAAGTTGAAAAAATAAAGCCAATACTTTAACGACAGGAAGAGGATAGTTTTGAAAGAACTAACCTAAGTTTAACATTATTTCCTTTTTATTTGAACTACCTTGAATTGTAATTACTCCAGTTTGAGTGCCGGGTTAATGCCGCCTGGTTTCCTAGCCACCTGGCCACCCGGTCACCCTGCCTGCATGATCTTTGTGTGGCATGATCTTTGCGCCGCACGATTTTTATGCGGTATGGTGTTTTTCCATACGATACCCAACATTAGTTCTCCTCCCCTAAATTCCATTCTCCTGCAGTGTTTGCATAATTCCAATACGGAATTTGGGGGAGGTGGGAGGGGGTTATTCGAATCATCCACGTATTTACACATATCAACGCAGAAAATAAAATAAATATAGTAGAAGGATGCAGGTTGTGAATAATTTTTTATTCGAAACGTTTTTTCACCATGCTAATGAATCAGTATAACTAGTGGTTCAGATAAAAATCATCTATAAAAATCCTTAACCCTCATGCAACACAGAACAATTGTTCTATAATAGATCGAGGTATGTATGTTACCCGCTTTCGATCCATAATGGATTCACTGAATAAAACCATGCTCCAGATTGTTTTGATTTTTTATACGTAACAACTAATTAAAATCCGACCTGCGCCGGTTGTTAACAGATTAAATAGGCTTACTTCGGTTTTTTGCTATCTCCAGCCTTTCGATGTAATTCATGTACCTGTCCCGTTTCGGCAGCACATCACCTCGTGGCGTCCCCGCATTTAATAAGGTGTTCGCCATATCAACGAAAGCATGGCACACTCGAATTGCATCTTCATATCGTTGTTGATTGGTGTAGATGATCCTCAATCGATCATACGGAAAATTATTGTTAAACCTATCGGTGACATTCGCCTCATACATCTTTATGGCTTCATCGATCTTTCCTTTTCTCTCAAAATTTTTCCCCTTCTGATTCCGCTCTGCCATGATACCGGGCAGCTTTACCAGAAGCCTCATGTCATATTCTGTTGCTCGCACATCCGGTTGCTTTGACAGGTGCTCGCGCAGTACCGAGACCGGGACACCAAGTTTGATCATTTTCCGGCTCCATTCATCGAGGGTTTTTTCGTTGATCGTTTTGGGAAATGATAAATGATTATCCACAGCTCTTCTTTTCAAATTCCACGGGTTAGAGAAATTATAGTACTCTCTAGGGATGGGTGCCTTCTGCATGTGAACACTCCTCATTCTATTTTGCAATCGAACAAACTTGGTCAGACCGACTTCAAAAATATGGTTGCCTTCGGTTCTATTCTTAATCGATATCTATCAACGGCAATAAACTAACTGTTTATAGGGGTATTTGTGGTAGTTTTCCCCGCCTTAGTGATTGTGTATAATAATATTGGCGTGTATCGATCATCAAGGCGATCAGTAGTTAATAGGAGGGATGTAAATGAATGAAGCAATAAAAATCCGCTGGGGCTGGTTAAAGTTTATGTATGCCTATACCGTTATCACCGCCGGTGGTATCGGTCTCGGCATGATCGTTCTTCCTGGTCAGATGCAATCTCTACTCGGCTGGCCAGCAGAGGAATCGATCACCTTTGGCTTGGCAGCAAGTATTTTCTTAGCCGTAGGATTCGTGTCGATTTTCGGCTTGCGCTCCCCCTTGAAGTTCGTTCCTGTTCTCTTTCTGCAGCTGCTCTATAAACTGGTATGGTATGTTGGCGTCATATTACCGTGGCTGGTCAGCGGGCGGTTTCCGAGTTATGCCATTGCTACCGTATTGTTCTGGCTCACGTTTATCGTCGGTGACCTGATCGCCATCCCATTCCCCTACCTATTTGCGAAAGAGATATGAATTTTTGGATACGACCCCACCAAAAAGAATCTGAGGTGTCATTGCGGTCATCCCTTTGCTTTGCAGGAAAGGATCTCTGCTAGTATTCTGGGAAGGAAGAGGGCTTTTATCCGACCTTTGCCACGAGGAGAGCAAGGAAACAGCAACCTTCGCCGAGGTCTAGAAATCGCATGGAAGGGGAGTGTATATACATCGGTCAGGAAGATTGCTTCGTCGCTGCACTCCTCGCAATGACATGAGGGATGATTTGATCGATGCTGCGCTCCTCGTAATGACCAATGGACTGCAGATAGCTTCACCACGCATAAAAATAGTTGGGTTGAGCGAGTTAACCCACCTCGCTCAACCCAATCTGATTTTATTAATATCCGTGTTTATCTGTGTCTATCTGTGGTTTATATCTTATTTCTTCTCCAACCATAGCTCCATGAACCACTTTACTCCAAAATGGGTGAGGGTATACCCCTGGACGCGCGGGTTCACCAGGATGTAATCCATGGAATGGTCAGTGGGGATGGCCGCGTGATCCTCCAGCAGCAGTTTCTCGGCCTGGTTATACAGGTTTAGGCGCTTCGCTGGATCGAGCTCCACACGCCCCTGCTCCAAGATTGCATCCACCTCCGGATTGGTGTACCCCGAGACGTTGATGTCGCTCTTGCTATGGAACAAGATATCCAGGAAGTTGGACGGATCCGGATAATCGGCGTTCCAACCGTAGAGCACCATGTGCCCGTGCCCTGCGTGCGCTGCAGCAGTGAAATCCAGCGGGTCAAGGAACTCAATCTGCACCTCAATACCCAGCGCATCACGCCACATCTGGATCAAGGCATCTGCCCAGGCATCGGTATCGCCAGCATACCCGTGCACATTCATGGTCAGGACAGGCATTTTCCCGGCATACTCTGACTTCGCCAGGGCGTCCCTGGCGGCTTGCGGGTCGTAAGTTTGTGGCTCAAACTCGGTATAACCAGGCATGCCAGGTGGTAGGATTGAGTCGGCCCGCACGTACCAGTTTTCGAGGAATTGCTCCACCAGGCGGTCTTTATCGATTGCCAGGGTAAGCGCCAGGCGCACGTTCGGATCATCCATGGGGGGCATGGTGTTGTTCAACATGACAAAGCTGGTGCTCATGCCATTTCCACTCAAAAGCTGGTCGTGCATGGGGTTGTCGGTGGCTTGCAGCTCTTCCAGCTCAGCCCAGGATGGATAAGCAAAATCGGTTGTCCCGGTCTCGTAATAACTCAGCTGCGTGCCAGGTGCGTTGGTGTTGTATGCCATATAGCGGATTTGGGGTGGTGCGTGGTAGTTGTCGTTGCGCTCAAAGGTGATCCGCTCATCTTCCACGAGCTCCTTCAATCCATACGGTCCACTGGCATTTGGGTGGAACATCCACTCGTCTGGGTCGGCTTCTACAGCCTCCTTCTGGACCACGTAACCAGTGACATAGCCCAGCTTGGCCAGGAAGTACTGCACCGGGCTTACCAGGGAGACCTGCAGGGTCAGGTCATTGATGACCTTGACACCACTGATCTCTTCCGCATTGCCCGCTAACATCTCCTTGACCCCGGTGATATCTCCCAGGTAGGTGCTGGCAGTGGGCGAGTCGTTGGCTGGGTCTGCGGCACGCTCCCAGCTATACTTCACATCCTGGGCAGTCAGGGGGCTGCCGTCCTGGAAGACCAGGCCATTACGCAGGGTGAAGGTGTACACCGACCCATCGGCGTTGGTGACCCAATTCTCAGCCAGGTCACCGATGATCTGGTTATCGGGGGCCAGGCGTACCAGGCCACTGTACAGCAAGCCAATATAGTCACCTCCGTTCGTTTCTGCGATGGCCGGGTCCAGGTCCTCGGGCTCTGGATTGTAACCAAGCAGTAATAGCGTTTCGCTCACCGGCAGGCCGTACATGGTGGCGGATGATAGGCTAAGGGTTGAGTAAATGCTGTGGAACATCTCAAGCTGACTGTTACTTACCCGCATTGTAGCCGACGAAGCCAGGAAGATATATTCCATGCTGCCTACAAAACCGAACAGCACTTCTCCCTGGAAACTCTCTGGCCCTGAGCCTTTGCAGGTGAAAATGGTGCGCTGAATGGTGGAACCATCTGCCAGGGTGATATCTTCCTGGTCATCCACCGTATAAGCCGTGTAATCATCGAAGATCGACTTGCACAGGCTGGTGATGAAATCATCCAGCGTCTCCTTTTCTTCGGTAGGAAACACCCCGGCTACGAGCCGTGAAGTGCCGGTCTTCGATTCGAAAATCACCATGGATGACGACTCATCGGTAACTTCCCAATTGTCGGGGAGGATGAGTGAAAAGCCCAGGTCGGAGGTATAAAAACCCTGCGGGGTCGGTGTCGGTGTGGGGTAGGGGGTGCGTGTCGGAGTAGGTGTGATGGTGGGTGTCAGCGTCGGGGTAGGCGTCAGTGTGGCGGTGGCAGTTGCCGTGGCAGTCGGTGGGATGGTGGCGGATGGCGTGACCAATGAAGCGGAACCCTTCCCCCCACACCCGGTCAGGAAACTGAAGACAACGATGGCGATCAACAGGCGCTTCATGGGCTTTGTCTCCTTTTCTTAAATAAGATGACCAGCAGGATGGTAACTGCGGCAGCCAGGACGGCGGCAACCGCTGCAATGGTGATGATATACGCTGACTTTATCCCCTGGCTGGAAGCAACGTCAGGTGGCAGCTGTTCGACAGCCACCGCAGCTACTGTGGGGCTTTCTTGCGGAAGGGCTGTCGCACTGGGTGGAATGGGCGTGGAAGTAAAGGATGGAGAGCTGGTGGGTGTGCTGGAAGGGCGGACAGCAGATGTCCACAGCGCCATGGTGGGCACTGCGGTCCGGGCTGTGTTGCTGGATACCTGGGTGGGCTGTGCTTCATAACCCAATGAAATACGCCACTCGGCTTCAATACCGTCGGTGTTCTTACCATAGACTGCCATCAGGGCTTTGTCGATCTTGTTGCCACTTTTAATAGAGTTAAGCAGGTCCGACATCTGCTCCGAGCCGTAGGTGTCGATCATATACGTCACGACCATGCCGCTCTGAGCGTAGGACAGATTGGCTTCGGCTGAGATAGACGAAAATCCACTCTCCAGGGTGCGCAGTGGAGGCAGGCTATCCTGCTCCAGGGCAGTAGTGATAATGTCTTGATAGTATTCTGAGGTTTCGCCTTCGGCGTATGTGGCCAGCCCTTCGCTGAGCCAGGTGGGCAGCCACATCCCCAGGCAGTTGAACACCACCGCCTCCGTCACCAGGTGAGCGAGTTCATGGGGGATCACCGAGCTGGCCCAGTCCGCTTCGCCGGGCGCGATGGCCATGATGGTGCTGTTAAATTCCGGGTAGGCAATGCCCCCAGCCCATTCCGAGGCGTGGATATCCACTTCCAGGAGCTCATCGGTGGATGGGTAGATGGTGAGCCAGATCTGCCCGTCAGGGCGTACACCCGCATTGTTCGCCATGCGCTCCAGCGAGCGGATGGCTATCCCCAAAAGGGTTTGCCCAAAGGTGCGGTCTCCCCGGTACCACTGCAGGTTCACCTGGTCTTCAGCAAGCAGGGTCCAATCTTTGCGCGGGTCATCGACCAGGTAAGATTGCTCATCGGTGAGCAGGGTGTTACCCACAGCGTCGGAAATTTCCCATTGCCAGTAGACTTCCGCGCCCGGAGGCAGGACGCCACTGAGCGTAAAGTCCCAATCCCATTGCACATCCTGGGTTGTGGCTGGGGTGAGCTCAATTGCCCGCTGGGCCACCGACGACTGGCAGGTGGCACCATTGGTGTGGTAGAGCAGCTTGATCTTCTCAATCTTGGCAGTGCTGCTGGCGTTTAGCTGGAAGGTCAGCTTGTCGGGGAAATTGGAGACAATGCGATCTTGCGATACCGTGATTGTGGATTGCGCACTTGCGTTGATTGGGGTACTGATTGTCAGGAGAAAGATAATAAGTATCGATAGATAAATCAACCTTTTCATAAACTATCCCTGTGATTGATTAGTATTAATGCTGCTCTAATGTTTATTTTAGCACTTAAATTTTCGGGTAGAAATCAGTAATTGCACCGTTTATTACATGCCGGCAATAAAAATCTAGCATTTATTTTTATGATGTTGGTACACCATTTCAGATGAAAAAATGTGCAGATATCTCAGACCGCAGGGCAGATGGATTGCCCATTCATGGGGCAGGCGACCAATCCCAGAAGAAGTACACCAATCCCTGCCACTTGCCCCACTTTTCAAACGTGGCCAGCACCTGTGCCGGGGTGACCTTTTCACCCCCGTAAAATTCATTTCCGACCACCTTTAACGCCCATGAATCCACTGGCACGTAATCATATCGCCCAAGAAGCATGAGCAGGTTGGCGGCTGCGTAGCCTCCCACGCCCTTGATGCCCATCAATTGCTTCCGCAGCTCGGGGGTAGGCAACGGGCTGGTTTTATATGCTTCCAGGTCTAGCTCTCCGGTGGCTACGCGCTGAGAAAGTTCAGCCACGTAGGGAGCACGGTAGCCCATCCGGCATAGCTCGGTCAACTCAGCGATCGTTACGCTGGCCAGGCGCTCTGGGTTGGGGAAGGTACGTTGTGACAGATCATCGGGTGAGGGCTCACCGTATCGCATGGTCAGCTCGCGGCACATGCGCAAGGTATGCTTCCAGAGCGTGTTGGTGGTCAGGATGGTGCGGATGACATCTTCGAACAAGGCAGGTGAACGGAGCACCCGCCCGGCTTTTCGTTCGACCATTTTGGTCAGCTTGGGTTCAGCGCCGGCCAGCAGATAAAATTCCTGCAGGTCCTGCTCCAGGGCCAGCATCCACGAAATTGCGCTCGATAATTCCGCCTGTTCGCCCGCCTCGAGAGGAGCCGAAGTATCCACCCGTAAGCCGACGGATTCGGCATGCACCGTAAAATGAAGCACCTTGCCCGTGCCCAGGCGGATCACATAAGCAAGCCCGTGTTCTGCAGTCTCGCCAAAGGGCGACATCTGGTACCAGCCGTGAGAGCGGATCACTGCAGGAAGGTTGAAGGAGGCAGGGGCGGGGAGGTTGAAGATCATAAGGTGTTCCTTTCATTCGGTTAAGCTGGCGCCGTTGCTCTGAGCGAATTATAAACCGAATGGAGGAAGGAAGCTGGTCATTTAGTTTTTACGGCGAAGCCAGGTATCAAGCTGACAGGTAAGGGCTATGACGCGATGATATTCGACGTTTTGCGTATAGAATTATAGTGAAGGATGTGATCTGTGCTGGTGTTCCAGGCAAACCAGGAAGGTTTCACCCCCAGGCATGCGCACGGGAAGGATCTGTCGATTGAAGCGGAAAACTTTGATCGCCGGAGGTTAGATAGGAAGTAAAAGTGGCAATGGATGAAACCCTAAGTAATCAGGCTGACGATGGAGAAGTTGCAAACGTCGCTGAGGCTTCGAAAGTTGTTCCCGCTCGTGTCGGTGGGCTGCGAGGCTGGCCTCACTGGACGCCTTATGCCGCGATGGTATGGTCCCTGGTTTATGCCGCCCTGGGGCTGTATTGGGCAGTGGGCGGGCGGGGATTCCCGTACGGTTCAGGGCCCACGCCCGGTGCTTATGGGCCAATTGTGGGAATGGCTGGGTTGGCCGTCGCCTGGAGCATCGTGATCGGGGCGGGCATCCCGGCGGTAGTACTTGGGATAGCCATGCTGCGCGGTGTACGCCGCTTCCGGGCTTTGCTGATAACCGCTGGAGCTCTACTCGCCACCATCCTGTTGCTGTTCACGCCGGACCTGACTTTGCTGGTCATGCTCGCCTACATCCCTTTTGTGGTTTTCAAGCTGCTGACAGGTGGCGAGATTGGCTTATACCTGCAAGAATTAACCCGGTCAGGGTGGAGTATTGCCCACCAGTTGCTGTGCCTGGCTGGTGGGTTTCTGTGGCTGGCGGCTACCGTTAGCTACGCCCGTCGGAGCTCCGACGCCTGCCCGTATTGCGGTCGCCGGGATGGCCCGGAAGGCTGGACGAGCCCGAGCAAAGCCGCCCGCTGGGGCCGAATCGCCGTTTACGTGGCTATGGTAGCTCCAATTTTCTACGCGGTAACGCGTTACGCCTGGGCATTGGGCATTCCACTGGGAATGACCGAGGCGTACCTGCGCCTGGGGCAGGAGAGTGGGAATTGGACTGCGGGCCTTTTCCTGGCGAATTTCGGCCTGGTGGGAGCCGTGCTCATGCTCGGTCTGGTGCAGCGCTGGGGTGAGGTGTTCCCGCGCTGGATGCCGGGCCTGGGCGGACGGCGTGTTCCCATGGCGCTGGCGGTGGTCCCTGCATCAATAATCTCGGTGCTGCTCATCGTAGGAGGCCTGGGTATCTGGTCAGGTTATGCCCAGATGGCCGAAGCTGTAGCAGCCACTGGGCAAGATTTGTGGATTGTGGTTGGTCCCACCTTCCTATTCCCCGTCTGGGGAGCGGCACTGGCAGTGGCGACCTTGGGGTACTATTATCGGCGGCGCGGCCCGTGCGGGAAGTGCGGTCGTGGCGCCTCTGTCAAGCCATAGGTCAGTCAACGCTTAGCCGGTGGAGCGCTTTAAGGATGGCTTCAATATCCATCACTATTTAGTGCCAATCCTGCACCTGACCGTTTTTGTGATGGGCTATCAATAAAAAATATCAATAGAATTTCGAGAACCGCATGGATGGTGGCTTGTGGTTAAGTGATTAATCAAAATAAGAAGGTTTTCATCTTCCTGTGCTCTTGGCGCTGGTATTGTCTGGTATAATTGATTCAAACGGACTCCAGATTCGCGCCGGGTTTCATGTGCCGCCATTCTGCATCGAATGGCAGCTTTTTTTTAAGATGCTGATTCTGGTTGATCTATAAACAGCTACCACGATGCCAGGATGACTGAGGTTTGTTGTACACACACAAAGGATATGAAAATGGATGCAAAGTTATATGTAGGAAATCTGTCTTACGATACCACGGAAGACGGATTGCGTGAAAAATTCGCTGAAGCTGGCACTGTGGTCTCGGTGGATGTGATCAAAGACCGGGATACTGGCCGAATGAAGGGATTCGCGTTTGTTACGATGAGTAATCAGGAAGAGGCTGAGAATGCCATTAAGATGTTCAACGGAAAGACACTCGATAACCGTGAAATCAAGGTAAATATTGCTCGACCTCGCGAAGAACGCCCTCGGGGGTACTCCAATAAAAGACGCTGGTAGAATTGATGGCTTTTCTACAGGTCATAATTCTTACCCCGACTGTGTGAGTTTGATACTTGTAACGAAGGAGGTGTGATATGAGCTTTCGTATTGGTGATAACGTCATTCACTGTACTTTTGGTCTTGGTCAGATAACCCAAATCGAAGAGAAAGTAATCAATGGGAAACCTGAGCGATGCTACGTTGTTAAAATGAATGATATGACCATCTGGGTTCCGATCGATGATCCAGAGCAGAACAGCCTGCGAATCCCCACACCTCCTGACGAATTTGTCAAGACCTTGCCGATCCTCACAAGCCCCAACGAGCAATTACTGGATGACCGTTTATTACGCCGAAAACAGCTTGTTGATCAACTAAAAGATGGCCAGTTAGCCTCGATTTGCCGGGTTGTGCGCGATTTGAGCTATTACAAACGAAGTTCCAAGTTAAACGATCAAGAGAAATCTATACTCGATCGAGCGGTTAAATCTCTGCTTACTGAATGGATCTTTTCGTTGGGTACCACGCAAAATCAGGCCCACGAGGCAATGGAAAGCATGTTAAGTAGTTAGAGGATTAATACAACAAATAAACACAGGGGGTTTTGGAGCGAATCCAGTCAGGTAGCCAAAAAAAGAAAGCTACCTCAAACCCAAATGAATGAACCCGACAGACACCTTATTTGATAGGGTGTCTGTCTTGTTTTCAATTTTATGAAACAAGCAGTAAACCTGTTTTATCTTCCTTACTGATCATCCAACCACATGACTAATAAAGAAGCCGGATGAAAACTGCGAAAACGGACATCAGGCAGGAGCCAAGTAGATAACCCCCGAAGGGTATCATGATGACAAAGCAAATTGACAATCCCTCTGGCGTGGATGTGCGGCGTTTGTAGAGCCATATGCCAATGGCAACCAGCCAGGTGGTGCTCAAATAAATCCCAAGAGGGATTACCAGCAATGCTGACCAAAAAACCGTGTCAGAAGCATATTCCTGCCAGGTGCATTCCCATGAGCCATCCGTGAAGCCATAACACACTCCATGGTAAGTAAAAACAGCCGATGCCAATCCCAATAAAAGGGGTGCCGTGATGAGTAGGAGGGTGAGGACAATCATCACCGGGAATATGATACGGAAACGGATCATAAGGCGCTTTTCGTGACCCATCGTTTAAGGATCCAGCCACCAGGCAGCGTAAACAGACAAAGCAGGATACACTCCAGTGGAGCAGCTGTCAGAGATACCAGGACGGTCTGCACAACGCATATAGCCAGGTCGTTATTCCCATCGCCGTTGTCCTGCCCAACGCACAGGGGAGTGAGGTTGAAACAGGTCAATAACAGGATAGCGATGCTCCAGGCCAGCAAGCCCTGGCCGAACAGCCAATAGCTGGGATGATGTTTCCAATGCCTTGGGGCAAGCTGGGGGAGGATGTATCCAATGGCGAGACTGGCTGCCAGGAATATCACGCCAACCGCAAGGTAAGACTTCCAGAAATATTCCCTGCCCGCAGATGCGAAGGTGATCGACAAGAAAACAGAAGCAGGTAACGCTGTCAAAAGGCTGGATAACAAGGCTATGATTATAGACACGGCAGCTCCAGGCTTGCTTGATAATTCTAGATGCTGCACACCTCAAATACATATCAGAGTCTTCCAAAAACTCGCAGATTAAGTGGCGCTCATTTTCGGGCGGTTGAATTGGAAACCCACTTCTGGCACCCAGAAACTATGCATGATGCGGATACAATGCTACCGATGGTCGTGAGGGGAGAGCCGTAAGCAATAATCCCCGCAGAGATTTCCGTTAGGCTTGGGGGCCTATTATAACAAGCCGGTGGATGCCGGCGTTGATTTTCCGACTGGAGATATTTATTGAGTTTTTGGAGTGTGGATTTCGAGGTTTAGCCAGCTATTACGATGGCAATTGAGCTAGCGCGAGCTGCTCTGGCTCATAGATGTGAAGCCTGCTGTTAGTTTTAGCGCTGTAGGAATTCATGCCTATCGGCTCAGAGACCCCGGAACGGATATGGAAAGGTCAGTCAGGTTTGTTTTTGGCGCAACCAAACGTACCAGGATACGTGTAAAGGATATGGATCCAACCAGACAGCCAACGATAAGCGAAAAACACCAGGTTATGCTCCAAACTCCCCCATAAGAAAATCAATGCATTTCAAACTTACCGCTATATCCTCAATCTTATTAATTATCGGTAATGATAGTAGCAACGAGAATATTTACTATAAGGTGACAACAGCCTGACTTGCACCTTCCGATCCAGCATTTGCATCAACCTAGTAATCGAGGTTATAACAAGTCACACTCCTGCAATCAGGCAAACTAAAGGAATATCCGTCCTATGTCACCTAAAGCCACCTTCAAGGTGGGTTGAGGTAACCCTGTTCTTTCCAAGGCAATACCCATAGTCCCACCCAATCCTGGGAAACCCGTCCACTTAGCTTTTAATATTCGGCTATTGGACGGGTTTCCCTATATTAGATGGCGAGCTTTTACATTTACTTTCTATCTATGTTTTACCTGCAGATTTGATGCAGCTATTCTTTGCCTCTCTTACCGAGTTGGTGGTCGAGCATGAGAACCGCAGTCCCACGTGCGTCAATCAGCTCAATTTGCTGAACTATTTCAGCAGCATTCTTCTCTTCTTCGACCTGTTCTGTGATGAACCACTGCAATAGAACCTGGACCGGGTAATCCTTTTCTGAAAGTGCCAGTTCATAGAGGGCATTGATGGAGGCGGTTACTGCCGCTTCATGTTCCTGGACCTGCTTAAACACATCCAGGCTGGTTTTCCAATCAATTTGTGGAGAGTCTATCCCCATAAGCTGAACCTTTCCGCCTCGTTCCAGCAGGTGCATGAAGAGTTTCATTCCATGACCACGCTCTTCATCAGCCTGGACGAACATCCATTTGGCAAAGCCCGGAAGGTTCTTCGTCTCAAAATAGGCTGCCATGGATAGGTAGAGGTAGGAAGAATAGAATTCCTTATTTATTTGCTCATTGATTGCCTTTTGGATGGCGCTAGAAATCATATTATTCTCCTTATAGCTGGTTTTTAATATTTTCCGATGACCTATTGATGGTCTTACTATTTGATCATCAATTTCAGGACGATCTCGTTATCTATTAGCCTGGTACATAAAATCCGCTCATACCATTTCAGGTTCAGAATATCTGCTCCGTGTTGAAGCCATATAGCTCTGTTGTCGGGATGAACCCATACTCTCACGGTCGCAGATCGCCAAGCTGCACGAGTGGCAAGTCAACCACTGAACCTGCAATTATCTGTTTTTTATGTCGCCCTGCCCGAAGCCCTTGAAGATGTTAGTGTTACGAACGGGCAAGGTCAAAACGATCGAGGTTCATCACTTTGTTCCACGCTGCCACAAAGTCATGCACGAACTTCTCCTGGGAGTCCTCACATGCGTAGACTTCCGCCAGGGCCCGGAGTTGGGAGTTCGAACCGAAGATTAGGTCGACACGGGTGCCGGTCCACTTGAGTGCGCCCGTGGCGCGATCACGACCTTCGAACACGTCAGAGTCATCCGATACGGGTTTCCACACCGTGCCCATGTCGAGCAGGTTCACGAAGAAGTCATTGGTGAGCGTCTCCGGCCGCTTGGTGAAGACGCCGTGCTGGGACTGTCCGAAGTTGGCATTCAAGACGCGCATACCGCCGATGAGAACCGTCATCTCAGGAGCGGTCAGCGTCAGCAATTGCGCCCGATCGACCAGCAGTTCCTCGGCCGATACGGCGTAGCGGGTCTTCTGGTAGTTGCGGAAGCCGTCCGCCTTCGGTTCGAGCACGGCGAAGGAAACCACATCGGTTTGCTCCTGCGAGGCATCCGTGCGTCCCGGCGTGAAGGGAACGGTCACATCGTGACCGGCATTCTTCGCCGCTTGCTCGACGCCTGCGCAACCACCCAGGACGATCAGGTCAGCCAGCGAAACCTTTTTACCACCCGCCTGGTCCTTGTTGAAGGCAGACTGAATGTTTTCCAAGGCCTTCAGCACCTTTGCCAGTTGTTCGGGCTGGTTGACCTCCCAATCCTTCTGCGGCGCCAGGCGGATGCGCGCCCCGTTCGCGCCGCCGCGCTTGTCGGAGCCACGGAAGGTGGAGGCCGACGCCCAGGCGGTCGAGACGAGCTCGCGGATCGACAGCCCCGAAGCCAGGATTTTACCTTGCAGCCCGGCGATATCAGCCTGGTCAATCAGCTTATGATCGACTGCGGGGACCGGGTCTTGCCAGATCAGCTCCTCCGCCGGGACCTCCGGGCCGAGATAGCGCGAGCGGGGGCCCATGTCGCGGTGGGTCAGCTTGAACCAGGC
>PQAL01000020.1:21810-43328 GCA_003105035.1 Anaerolineales bacterium
GCGCGGGCGAAGGCGTCCGCGAATTCAGCGGGGTTCGCGAGGTAGCGCCGGGCGATTTTTTCATAGGCAGGATCGAACTTAATCGAAAGGTCGGCAGTCGTCATCATCGGGCGATGTTTCTTGGTCGGATCATGGGCGTCAGCTACCATATCCTCTTCATCAACATCCTTTGCCAGCCAGATATAAGCGCCTGCCGGGCTTTTTTGCAGCTCCCACTCGTACTTGAAGAGCACCTTCAGATAGCCCATGTCCCATTTGGTGGGGTTCGGCTTCCAGGCGCCCTCGATGCCGCTCCCGGTGGTGTAAGATCCCTTGCCGGTACCGAAACGATTCTTCCAGCCCAGGCCTTGCTCTTCGATGGGAGCACCTTCTGGTTCGGGCCCAACCAGTTTCGGGTCACCTGCGCCATGCGCCTTGCCGAAGGTGTGACCGCCAGCAATGAGTGCAACGGTCTCTTCGTCATTCATCGCCATGCGGGCGAAAGTCTCTCGAACATCATGCCCTGAAGCTGCGGGAACAGGTTCTCCGTTAGGACCTTCCGGGTTCACATAAATAAGCCCCATCTGCACGGCTGCGAGTGGATTTTCGAGGTTCCGGTTGCCAGAGTAGCGCTTGTCTCCCAACCACTTATCTTCGGAACCCCAGTAGATATCCTTTTCTGGCTCCCAAATGTCTTCACGCCCACCGGCAAAGCCAAAGGTTTTGAAACCCATTGATTCCAGGGCGACATTACCAGCAAGTATGAGCAGGTCGGCCCACGAGATCTTGCTGCCATACTTCTGCTTGATTGGCCAGAGCAGCCGGCGTGCCTTGTCGAGATTCACATTGTCGGGCCAGCTATTGAGGGGGGCAAAACGCTGGCTGCCGTTACCGGCGCCACCACGTCCATCACCGATACGGTAGGTACCCGCGCTGTGCCAGGCCATGCGGATCATGAGACCGCCGTAGTGGCCCCAATCGGCCGGCCACCAATCCTGTGAATTCGTCATCAGCTCCTGCAGGTCTTTCTTCAACGCTTTCAGGTCGAGCTTCTTAAATTCCTCGGCGTAGCTGAAATCTGCCCCCATCGGATTTGACTTGGTGGAATGCTGGTGCAGGATATCGAGGTTCAACTGGTTGGGCCACCAGTCCCGGTTCGATGTGCCTTTGCCAGCTGAATGTGGGTGAGTCATGCTCATGTCTGTGGTTTTGCTATCTTCCATCTTTTTATTTACTCCTTTTTTCTGCTGTTGGATAATTTGAGGCAATTTGGGCATAGCCCATAATACATCATGCGAGTACCCAGAAGTTGATAACCTGAGCTGATGCTGATTTCGTTACCCAGGTTAGAAATGCGAGGGGAGCTAATATCCACGATTTTATGGCACGAAACACAGGCCAGATTGACGTGGGGAGTGATATTTCCATCATAATGGATATTGTCATCCCCTGCGCTGCCTAATTCATTCACCAAGCCCAGGTTCACCAGGGTATTCAGGGTGTTATAAACTGTCATCAAAGAAAGGGATGGGTATTGTGCCTTGACCTGATCATAGATCATGGCTGCGGTTGGATGAAAATTGGTCTCAAACAATAACTTACAGATTGCTATTCTTTGAGGCGTGATCCGCACCCCGTGATGTTTTAGGATGGGTATGAAATCATTAATTGACGACATAATATATTATATCTATTATAATATAATAATCATTATAATTTGAAGGAATTAATTAGAAAATTAGTCGGCATCCGACAATTGTGGCTCATGAAACTATTCACACGGCGAATCAATGAACCTGAGAATCTTCCAACACTCCCCAGTCTTCGTCCAGGTTGTATCTCTTCTGCCTGGCCATAAAATGGACCACGACCCTGGCCTTGGCCAGCTCGGGGTGGTTTATTAAAAGGATACGATCTCCATAATAGAATGCTTCAAGCACCATTGGCAGGTGATGCCTGAATATACCATAGCGCATGCGTGCAGTTCCAAATACCAATCCGCCGCTCACATGGCAGAAGACATGCAAGCTGGCGGCTTCCGACAAATCCCATTCGGCCAGCACCTCATCGCGCATCAGCCGGGTGTAGAGGCCCTCGATCTGTGGAAAATTAATCTCTTTTCCAATAGTCAAGAACAGTTCACCAGTAGCATCTGAATGGGTCAACGTATAGGCACGGGGGCTAAGCGGTCCAGCTTCGTCAGCACCATCGAGGAATCGCACATGTAGCAAATCGGGATTAAGGTGGGTCATAGC
The DNA here is from genome assembly GCA_003105035.1 of Anaerolineales bacterium. Classification (NCBI taxonomy): domain Bacteria; kingdom Bacillati; phylum Chloroflexota; class Anaerolineae; order Anaerolineales; species Anaerolineales bacterium. The sequence goes on from PQAL01000020.1 coordinate 24,045, forward strand.
CAGGGTTGTGAGTCATCATCTGAAATTTGACGACCTGATATCGATACCGTGTTTTTATGTTATCTCGATTATACATTGCTATGGAAGATGGTAAACAATATACTTACCACGATTGGTGGACATATTTCTTCAGGTAGACTCATGGGTCAGGATGGTGAAACCCTCGATCCACTTTTTATTCATCATCGTTTTCTTTTATAATAGGAAAAATTCGAGTAAAATGAATCACATTAATGGTATAAATTTAAATGGATGAAGCCTCCAAAACACAGCAAATCGCCATATTAGAGCCGCTGACCGCTGAGCACCTCTGCGAGCTCTGGTCGCGGACGTACAACACACAGGGCAAACCTGATTGGTCACACTTATTTCCCTACTACCATGATGACATCATCTTTGATGACAGCATCCAGCATCTTGAGGGTAAGGCGGATTTCATGGCGATGTGCAACCGTTTAGCTGGCCGATGTGAATCGCTCAATATGGACATCCTTTCGATCGTTAAGCAAGATAAGCAAGTCTTTTTTCAATGGAAGATGGTGATGAGCTTTAAACGATGGCCCAACACCCCCCTCTATGGCTGCACCAGTCTCACCCTGGCTGAGGATAACCGCATCATTACCCAGCGTGATTATTTCGATCTATGGGGGACGATCCTGAATGGTATTCCCTTGCTGCAAAGCTCTTATTGGAAGTTCATGCGGAAATATTTCGGGTAGAAGTTTGAATTATATGAAACTGCCCGAAGAACTTCAATTCATCGAAAACGCCCGACAGCCCCAAAAGACAACCCAAGTGCATATGGACGGCAAATTATGTGTGCTGACCGGGGCGACATCGGGTGTGGGCTATCAGGCCGCCAGGAGGCTTGCCAAGGGAGGAGCCAGCCTGGTGCTGGTATGTCGTAATCCCTATAAGGCTGCCCAGGTGCAATCTGAGCTGCAGCAAGCCTATGGAAACCAGGTGGATGTGGTGCAGGCTGATTTCTCCTGTCTCGATGAGGTGCGCTCAGCCGCAGCTTCACTCCTGGCGAGCTATGCGCATATTGACGTGTTGATCAACAATGCCGGACTGCACAATACCCACCGGACGCTGACCAAAGAGGGCTTCGAGACCGTTTTCTGTGTAAACCATCTGGCGTCCTTTCTATTGACCCGCTTGCTCCTCGATCGGATGGTTGCCAGTGCTCCCAGCCGTATCCTCCAGATCAACTCACAAGGTCACCGTTTTTGTGGGTTGGATCTCAGCGACCTGAACTGGCAGCGACGGCGGTATCATGGGCTGCAGGGTTATGGAGCTTCCAAGGTTGCCCAGCTGCTCACCGTATGGGAGCTGGCCGAGAGATTACAAGGTACAGGCGTAACGATCAATGCCATGCATCCGGGAGAGGTGCGCACAAATATCGGCATGAACAATGGGCCGGTCTACCGTTTCTACCAGCATTATCTGATTAGCTGGATACTAAAAAACCCGGTTATCTCGGGTGAGGCAATATATTACCTGGCGGCTGCGCCCGAGATGGCTGGGGTGAGTGGCAGGTTTTTCAACCAGACCATCGACGAGAAGCCAGCCATGCACGCCCTCGATCGGGAGCTGGGTAAGCGCGTGTGGATGATCAGCGAGCAAGCGACCGGGCTGGCATGAGCTGACGGGTCAATGTTTGGAGGAGAACGTATGGAGTATGACGTCATTGTTGTCGGTGGTGGGATCGCTGGATTAATCGCCACAGCCTATTTCTCCAAAAGCGGCTTACATGCCCTGCTGTGTGAGAAGGAAGCAACCTGCGGCGGGCTGATTAACTCATTCGAGCGGGATGGCTTCGTCTTCGATGGTGGCATCCGCGCCATGGAGAACTCGGGTGTGTTACTGCCGATGCTGAAGCATCTGGGCGTGGAGCTCGAGCTGGTAAGAAACCATGTGTCTTTAGGAATAGAAGATCGGGTGATCCGCGTGGACAGCGAAGCCAGCACGGACGATTACCAGGCACTGCTCGAAGGACTGTATCCACAATGTAAAGCTGAGATCATCAGCATCATGGAACAGGTCCGTTTGATTATGAAGTACATGAAAGTGCAGTATGGCATCAACAATCCGATCTTCCTGGATATGAAGCAGGATCGAGACTACATGATGAAAGAGATCCTGCCATGGATGGTGAAGTACGCCCTGACCGTCCGGAAGATCACCGCCTTGAACGGGCCGGTGGTGGATTTTTTACGCCAATACACTCACAACGAGAGCTTGCTGGACATCATCTCACAGCATTTCTTCCAACAAACCCCCGCCTTCTTCGCCCTGAGTTATATCAGGCTATACCTGGATTACAACTATCCGCTCGGAGGGACAGGCAAGCTCGTCGAGAAAATGATTGCCTTCATCGAAAACCATGGGGGCAAGATTAGCACGCAAACCGATATTCGCATGGTTGACCCAGGGAACCGCATGGTCATGGATGCCCAGGGAAACCAGTACCAGTACAGAAAGCTGATCTGGGCGGCCGACTTGAAATCCTTCTACAGGCTGGTCGACTTGAAAAATATTCACGATCAGCAGATTAAGGAAGCTATCCTGCATCGCCAGGTTGAGGTGGCGGATAAGGTGGGCAATGATTCGGTCTACACGGTGTACCTGGCTGTCAACCTGAATCCAGGTTACTTCAAGCAAATCGCCAGCGAGCATTTCTTCTACACCCCCAGCCGGCAAGGCCAGTCGCAAGCCGGGCCGCTACCGGTTAATGCAGAGCGTGATGAGATTGAGAGCTGGCTGGAGAAGTTCTTTGCCCTGACCACCTATGAGATTTCCATCCCGGTGCTGCGGGATGCCTCCCTGGCACCCGTGGGGCAGAGCGGGTTGATCGTGAGTGTACTGTTCGATTATGCACTGACCAAGCACATCCAGGAGATGGGCTGGTATGAGCCGTTCAAAGCCCTGTGCGAGAGGTGCATCATCAGCACCTTAGATGGTTCCATTTACCCGGGGCTCCAGCAAGCTGTGCTAAACCAGTTCAGCTCTACGCCGCGTACCATGGAACGCCTGGCAGGGAATTCTGAGGGAGCCATCACTGGCTGGTCGTTCACCAACCACCCCATGCCGGCCGAGAGCCGGTTGCCAAAGATCATGAACGCCATCACCACGCCTGTACCGGGTGTGTTCCAGGCGGGCCAGTGGACCTACAGCCCGGCTGGTCTACCCATCTCCATCATCACCGGCAAGCTGGCTGCAGACCGGGTGATTAAGGAGCTAAGAAAGGGGAAATAATTGGATCGTGAGCTATATAGTGTGAGATGTTCGTAGATATTGAAGAGGTCTGAGCTTATTTAATCAGCCAGTTTACCTCATAAGTTTCGCCACAACTGCTTGCTTCAACGCCACTCTCTTAGCCATCTAGCATTAAGGTGATAACGTAATACATAAGAATTATGTAGTTTCCTGTTCTTCCGGTATCTAGGCGATGTTCCAGGGACACCGAGTGGAACGAAGTTCTATTGTTGTGACCCAAACTATCCACTTTTAGTGCTCTTACCCCCTTTATATAACCGGCTATCAAGCGAGCAGTGAATGGATGCTGAAAACCTATTCATACGACTATCTTTCGGCATTTAATCGAGGTTTTCAATAATCAAGTATGTCGCGTTATAAGGGAGCTGTCGATATACAAAATACCAATAGAGGTAGAATCGTAGTTGCACAGTACAAAATTCGCTTACCCTATAGCAGAGCTTCATGGTCTACAGCGCTGCTAAATCATAGCTAACCACTTAATTGGTTTGCATTTTTGGATGAAATGAGGAAGAATTTTGGATGGATTGCGAACTCAAAGACATCACAGTTCACTATGAAATGTTAGGTGCGGGTAGACCCATTATTATGCTCCACGGTTGGTCTATTGACCATCGTCATATGATGAGTGATTTGGAACCAGTCTTCGAGCATCGTGACGGATGGAAACGGATCTATCTTGATTTGCCTGGTCATGGAAGGACACCAGGAAAAGATTGGATCACGAACCAGGATAAGATGCTAGACGTCGTTTTGGATTTCATTGATAACATTATTTCAGGACAAAAGTTCGTGGTAGTAGGCGCGTCAGCAGGTGCGTATCTAGCTCGTGGCATAGTCCATCACCGCATGGCAACCCTAGATGGCTTACTGCTGATGGTTCCCTTGATTGTAGCTGACGATGCCATTCGGTGTGTGCCTCCTCACGTTACCTTGGTCGCAGACGCAGCACTTGCAGTTCAATTGGAACCTGAGGAAGCGGAGGGTCTATTTCAAGGCGCTGTTGTCCAAAGTCGAAAGGTCGTAGATTACATTCGGGCTAACTTTCAGTCAGCAAGTGAGATTGGTGATCTGGACTTCCAGGCGAAGATAAGGGAGTATCCCAAGAACTACGCATTCTCATTCGAAATTGATGCGCTTCCTCAGCCATTTCCTGCTCCAACGCTGATTGTTACGGGGAGGCAGGATTCCTGGGTTGGTTATCACGATGCCTGGGAAATCCTGGATAACTATCCTCGGGGCACATTTGCTGTCTTGGATCGTGCAGGGCATTTCTTGGGGGTTGAGCAAGAAGACCTGTTCCATGCGTTAGTGTGTGAGTGGCTTGATCGAGTGGAGGAATATGCCGGAGTATCAAGTCGAGTTTAGTTCCACCAAAAACCATCTCGACCTAACAATATTAGGCATATGTAAGTGCATGGCATTTTGAAGAGTGGAACATAAGTGATACAACGCCCTCATGAAGTCACTAACTAAATCCTCTCGTATAAATGCTGTAACCCAGGTTATCAATTAAATAAACCGGCCTCCGTAGTAATCTGGTTACCGGTCATGCAGAATTAATTTTAATAGCTGCTCGTCGCAGGTCTCTGAGATCGATCTGGATCGGAGTGAGTATATTATCCATCACGCGAGCTGCTTCATCCTGAGTCCCTGGAATATTGCTCGCTTTTTGAGCATAGTGAGCAAAGCGAGCTGAGTGAGCATAACGGGTTTTAAGATCGCCAGTTAGTGATCCAGCATCCCCCAAAAAATTAACCAGGATATTGTCTCATATCTCAGTCGAGGGAAGTTATTAGAGAGGCGCTTATCAGCCGTCGTGACTCTACGGAAGGATTAATGGTAAATATTTGGACCTTGATTAAATAATTCCGCATCTTTTCCTCTGCGATTGAACCGATAGAAGGTGATTAAAGTAAAATGAGTTAAAAAAGGAATCGGGATCATTATGCTTAAGTTAGGCTCTATCTCACTAACCTTGATTGCTATGGTAATTGTAGGTTGCCAACCCATAACAACTACCCCGGTACCATCTCAAACCCAAGCAGCTTCTGCAACGAAATATATTGCTCCAATACTTACCGAAACTCCGACAAGCCCGCCCGCAACCGCGACGTCCACTAGAATTCCACCCTCGCCGACCCTCAGCTTTACCAGGACGCCAATCCCGGCCATATCCACGCCGACTCCTAGTCCTACCCCCCAGATTACGACGCGCAGGCAGGACGGCAAGATCATGGTTCTCGTACCCGCGGGCGAGTTCGTGATGGGCAGCCCAGCTGGTGAGGGGGGCGACGATGAAGTCCCGCAGCACAAGGTCACCCTGGATGGCTACTGGATCGACCGAACGGAGGTGACCAACGCGGAGTACCGCTCTTTCGTTGAGGCGACCGGCTACGGGATGCCGACGACCTGCGATTGGGGAGATCCTACGTATAACGATGCAGCGAAAACGAATCATCCGGTAGTGTGTGTGAGCCGGGATGACGCCCAGGCGTACTGCGAGTGGGTTGGGGCGCGCCTGCCTACCGAGGCTGAGTGGGAGAAGGCAGCGCGGGGAATCGATCGACGATCTTACCCGTGGGGAATCGGTTTCGATGGGACCCGGCTCAATTACTGTGACGTCAACTGTGATGGCGAGCAAAGAGACACGGCGTATAACGATGGCTACGTACAAACAGCTCCGGTGGGTAGCTACCTGACAGGCGTCAGCCCATATGGTGCATTAGACATGGCAGGCAATGTATGGGAGTGGGTGAGCGACTGGTACAAATTCTACTACTACACCAGCTCACCTGAGAGCAACCCACTTGGACCGAATGGAGGTCAGTTTGGAGTGATACGAGGCGGCTCGTGGTGGGGTTTTTACACCAATGCGCGCACAGGCTTCCGCGCCAACTTGGAACCAGTTCAACGAGAATCGCAAATCGGGTTTCGCTGTGTAGTTCCGTACACGTCTGCTCCGTAGATCTGCTCGTTAGCTATCGTCCGTAGGTGGGATGCATGCGGGGAAGCACTTGCTAAGGTGTAAATTGATTGAGTAAAAATCGGACCGGCCTTTAGAAAATTGACCTGGAGGCCGGTTTTTTAATCATTAATGTGGACTAAAATTAGGTTGCTCATTAAAAATTCAAGGGATTGGAGAGTGAATAGAATTAATTAATTGTTCCTGATCATCCTGATCGGTCAGCTTCATATGTACGTAAATGATAATCTTGGAGTTTATGCCCAAGATAGCTGGATGGTAGGAGAAATAGCACAATCGAAAGTATTGACCCAGAAATATTTATGGAGAATATGATGGAGATACACGAAGAAATACTCAATTTCTTCCAAGAACGCTTGGGCTACACAAACGAAGAAATGAAGCTTTTCAAAGAAAATCCCAGGAATATCGATGTTCTATTAAAAACTATCCCCCTTCTGAATAAATCCATCATCGCTGAAGTTGTGGAATCACATGGGTGCAACAGTCAGCATAAGGTTGGAGATAAATTTATATTTGATGGGGCAGGTAATCTAATTACAAAATTATGCCCGAAGAGGATCTGCATAGATGCTTTGTCTTCAATAACACCGCTTGTCTTCTCATCAAATGAGTTATTTTACGCTGGAGCTGATCCTAATAATATGAGATTCAAGCGAACTGGAAGCTTTGATGTTGGAGTGCGATGCGGGGGTTGGGGTCGCATCATCATGGAACTTCGAGTAGAAGATCGAAAGAAGGATTGATAACGATGCCAAGTATTTTGTTTACGAAATTATCATCACGCGAATTGTTTTCCTAAACTAATCCTCAAGATGATTAGTTAGGAATTACCTGTAATTAATGTGTCATCGAAATCAATACACGCGCATTGATAGATAAAGGAGAATTGCCATGAGCTCAACTTTAGCCCTTTATAAACGATTTACTAGATATCCATTCGGCAGCGCCATTATCAGCATGGCATTAGGCTTCCGTGCACCGTACTTTTCGACGATTCATCCTCGTATTACGCAGTTGCGTCCAGGATACTGTAGCGTGGAAATCAAAGAACGCCGATCCATAAGAAATCACATTGGAACCATCCATGCTGGCGCGCTATGCACATTAAGTGAGTTGGTTGGGGGGCTGGCTGTCGACGCAACACTTCCCTCCAGTCTGCGATGGATTCCAAAAGGGATGACAGTGCAGTACATCAAGAAAGCAAAAGGAAAGTTGGTGGGTGAATGTTCTGTTGCCCCAGGAGTTCTTACAGCTGGAGATATTAGCATACCTCTACAGATAAAGGATGAGAAAGAGGAAACCGTGCTGAACGCAGTGATTGTCTTCCACATCAGCGAACGGAAGGTTACGAATTGAATAGTGTGTTGGTAGTTTGAACGCTAATGACTTCGGATCAGACGGTTGTGGGTTCGAATCCCGCCGGGGGCGCCAGATGTGGGGATTGTTATTGATATACCGCCATATATAGGGGTGAAAACCTAGTTTTTTCAGCTGGATCATCATTAGCGGTGCAGATCGTTGCAGATGTTCGGGATTGGATTTGATATCAATTCGCCCTGGGATGACCCCCTGTTCACATTCCCGGGTAAAGTAAATTTAATCGGTGAAATCAATTCATCCATCAAACGAGCTGCTCCCTCCTGCATTTCGTTGTACAGATGACCATAGATGTCCATTGTGATACTTGGTTTTGCGTGCCCCAGGATCTTCGAAACCACTATTACCGGTATCCCGTTGTTGAGCATCAGCGATGCTGCTGTGTGCCTGAGATCGTGAATTCTCACCCTTGGTACCCCTGCCCGTTCTAGCACCCGGTTGAAATCCAAACGCAAGTTACTGGGATTTAACGGTGTTCCGATTTTGGATGGAAAGATCAGATCGTTCTCCTGCCAGCGCTGACCCGCAAGGTCCTTCTGAATTTGCTGGAATTCTCTGTGCTCACGTAAGGCCTGAATTGTACCTTCTCCAAGCTGGAGTGTCCTGCGACCTGAACTTGTTTTTGGCTCCTGGAAAAAACACCCAATTCCACGGACATCCTGCAACTGTCGTTGCACATACAATCGCCCACTACCCCACTGCAGGTCTGACCACTTCAATCCCAGAAGTTCTCCCAAACGCATGCCTGTTTTAACTGCCAAGTGGTATAACCCAACAAAAGGAGAGTCAATTGCAGCCAATAAAAATCGGTTGACCTGCTGATCATCCAAGACCTTCTTCTCGCCATGTTTATAACGAGGCAGTTTAGCATGTGAAGTAGGGTTACGCGTCAAGATCGATTGAATGACCGCTTTTTCAAATGCGCAATGGAGGATAGAGTGCACTAAGCGTACAGTTCGGATGCCCACTCCATTTTCGATCAATCCAGTATAATATTTCTCTACCTGGAAGAGTGTCAGGTCTTTCAGAGGTACTTCACCCAGGCTTGGAATGATATACTTTTCCGTTGTCCTCGAATAGCTATCAGCTGTTTTTAGCCGCAATGCTTTCCGGGAAGTATCTAACCAGTCATGTAGGTAGTCTTTCAACAGTATCTTGCTACCCTGGTAATCGAAACCTCGCTGTAAGTCACTCTGCATATCGCGTAGCCAGGTTAATGCTTCAAGTTTTGTCTTGAAGGTGCGGGTGACGCGATGACCTTTAATTGGGGTGGTTTGTGCACGCCAATGCCCACTGGGTGGTCGGGAAATTGACCCTTCATATCTACCGCGGATGTGTTTTGCCATTCCCTCTTACTCCTTTCTTTTCAAAGAGTTGAGGGAAGGCATACCTGCATGCCCTGTCCATTCAGTTTTTAAGGTACAAGCGAACAGAATCATTGTAACTCTCTTGCGAATAGATGGACAGGAGAAACAAGGCGTAATAACCATTACCGGAGGAACTATTGAGACATCCCTTTATCAAATATTCTCGCCGGATCTGTTGGAATTGATAAATTCTTCTAAATCCTCTGGTCTAACCCTCACAGATCGACCCAGGTGAACTGTTTTAAGAGTACCGGTTTGCATTAAGGCGTATGTATGAGAGCGAGAGATATTCAATCGAATGGCAACTTGATGAACGTTCAACAATGCACCTGGAAAGATTTTTGATTGTCCGAATTGTTGACTGTTTTCCATTTTTAGAACTCCTTATTTCTTGATATGGTCTAATTTATTCTTATCGATATGCTCTCGTGTTTACGAGTCAAAAAATATTCTTTGCCGATCAATCCTTGCTCATTTACCGGAAAGCCAAACCCAAATCTGGAAATTGATTGATGAAGAGTAAGATCTGACTGGGCACAATTGATACATGATTCCTCAATGATTTTTGTCAATTGATGCAGAGAATTTTTCTTAAGATTCGGTCTAGCACCTCTTCTCTTTCCAAGCAGTAATGTGTTGCATCAACGATTATCATAAAATGCCTCCTAAATCACAAAAAACCAAAATCTTCAAAAAGCGAAAAAATTTCGTGCGAACCACCCCGCCCGCTTGCTGATCTCCAATCGGAAACTTTATTGGCCCCTCCCCCCTTGCCTGTCAGATTAATCGAGCTGTGCACATTTCTCACCATAAATACTGTCATTTTGCCCCTTCATCATTTTGTTTCTGCTTCTCATTTGTGATTCGTCTCCCAGGACTATGAGGCCGGTACGATCGGGCAGCCCCACCAGCATCTCGGATGAGCTGCACCAGGTACTCAGGCACATGACCGTCCTGTAGTTTGCTTATAAATACTTGCTTCTGGCTCGGTGAGAGATTCCTCATCTCTTCGGATAAGATAGTAAGAAGATCCAGCATAGGCAATATCTCCATTGATCACGCAGGTTAACAAATCGATCGGATCCATCCTGAATCCAATGACCTCTAGGAATAACTCAGCTCCGCCTGGGTTCAAAAAGAAATATAGACAATCGACGATCGTCAACCAGCTCGATCTCGAATGTTGAAGATCCAAGATAGCACGCACAACTACTGCGGCTGCCAGGTGAACAAAAGGATCCACTATCGCCAGTGATGAGGTTGGATCCGGTGTCGCATCGAGATCCAAATAAGACTGCTCTCTGCGTCTTACCTGCCTATTCCGGTTCATATTCATAGCCATCCTTCACAGCATGTGATCCATCAGTCGAGCAGCGAATCTTGGAGGATGATTGCAATTGCATCTTCAATTGTCGTGATAACAGCCACCTGGCCTTTCCATCGCCGGATCCATTCTTCTTCGCAAACTGTTAGCCTGGGAGCTCGATCTTTGCAATTCTTGACTTCGATCACGAAATTCTTATTCATGTATCCACACAATAAATCCGGTGTGCCTCTCCCTATTTGTGAAAGGTCCTGGACGCTGCAACCGATTGATCGCAATGCCTGGATTATTTCAGCTTGATTGTGATCAGTTCGTTTAGGCATGATCATCACCATAAAAAATCTGATTCCCGAGGTAAGCGAGTTCCCTGCCGAGGGTGCAGAGGGTTAAACAATCTATTTTGATAATTAACAAAATCAAGTTTTTCTCCGATCAATTACAGTTTGTGTTAGTTAATAAAAATACACTCTGCACCCTCTGCACCCTCGGCGTTCTTCTTTCCTTTAAGCCAGAATGTGTAATACGTCCGTCTTTTACGATCCTTTTTCCACTCGATATCCATCATCAGTTTGAGTGCATCACGAATCAATTGCAGACGACGGGCGAACTTTATCGAGGTATCAGGCCAATCCTTAGGAGGCTTGGTTGTTGAAAACAGCAATGCGGATATGTCGTGATAGAGATCAGCACTGGCTATTTCTTTGCCATGTTGTTCAGGGTGTTTCTCCAGCCAGGTCATTAATGAATCAGCGATAATGTCATCTTCCAGGAGCATATCGGTTTGAGCTATCTTGAGTTCTGCGATGAATGCATCCCATGCCGGCTCTTTATATTCCAGCCTGGCAACCAGCCTGCCGAATGATTCCCAATCGCCCATCCGCCAGATTGCGGTATTTTTCAGATCGCCTGCTTTGATTCTGGCTACAATCGCATTTAAGATATTGAGTGTATCACCCCACCAAGCAGAGCGATTCAATTCCACGTTTTCTAAAAAACTGCGTTCAACCTTAAGGTATTTATCCGGGATCTTAACAACTGGTAAAATGACGAGACGATCCACTAGGTCATCCCGCCGAAGGGTCTCTGGCGTCCTGGCAGTAAATACTAGCCAGCTCCGATAATGAACAGTTCCCAGCTCGTTGTTCGTGTAGAGCTTGCGATAATGATCTACTGCACCGGTTGCTAGCCGTGCCAGCTTGTCACGCATCCAGCCGTGAAATTCATCCAGGTTGTCCATCGCAAGAATGTGAGCTGCAGCTGCTGAGGCGGTGAAGCCATCTGGTTTTTCAGGGACCCCAGGGAGTTCTGAACTCCGTCCATACATGGCCTGTAGGATTCGCCTTATAGTCATGCTTTTACCGCTGCCCTTCACACCAACTATCGCTAGAAATGGACGTGTCGGGAGCAGCTCCGTGAAAAATGTCGAAAGGATCCATACCCTTAGAGCCAGACGGTACTGCTCAGATTCTGACTCGCACTTTTCCTTATTGCCAGGTTCGCTGAAATTCCAAAATGCATCAGCCAACCATGCAAATACCCCAGGCTGGGAGAAATCGGGCTCATAAGGTTTCCAGCTAGGGTCATCATCAAATATTACATTCTCACCATTGCATTCTTCGCTGATCGCTTTACCATCCAGCCGAAATACCATTCCATCGAATCTGGATACTCTCAATACCTGATTGGTCTTATCCCAGGCAGCCATTTTTAACACTGGCCTGGGTTCACTTAGCATTGCGACTGTTGCACAATCCGCCTGTAAATATGTGAAATCGGTGCTAGCTGGATTCGCTCCAGTCAGGCTGTACAGCCACGCTCTCCAATAATTACTGGAGAGATTTAATAATTTCAATTCAGGTTTATAAAGGTAATAGAGATCATCATTCTCGGACCTGATAAAATCTCCGCGATCGAACAGCCAATTCAGGACCATCTCGCCGGCATTTTGTCGCCTAATAAGTGATGGTGTTTTTAAGTTAATCAGAACATCCGAAAGCTCCTGGGCAAATTCAGGATCCGGGCAGGGGATTCCATGGGATAACGCCTCTGCTGCGGACGCCAGCTTGGATGGAAGTCTATCTCCAACTAATAATGACTTCTCCTTAATATCGGGAAGATCGTTATAAATACTATCCTGGTTATCATCGTTGTTTAGTGCCATGCTCCGATTTCCTCAGCTGCTTCGATCCATTCCGAAAGACTCGTCAGGGTATGTCTTGTGATTGCCAATCCCTGGAGCTCTCTAATCGCTGCTTCAACCTGTTGACTGATACTCTGCTCATATTCAGTGATCGCAGATATCCACAAGGCATAATCCGATAGGAATTGGAAATTACTGGCTATGCCAATCGTGATCGCAACTTGTTGATCCTCATCAGCATTACGCAGATCCGGAAGTTTATCTTTCATCGCCAGGATAAACTGCCTCGCATGATCATCCGTGAAAGCTGATTCTTTCAGCCGGTCCAACATAGGAAGGACTAAAAGCGGATCGATGGCGACACAACCAGCCAGGATCCGAGTCAGCTCGTTCGAGCGTAGGACACACACCTGGTCAAGATTCATCTAGCCGGTAATCCATTACTTTATCACCAGGGGATATCGTCAGCCGGTGGTTCCGGAGGTGGAGGTGGAGTGATTGTAGTCGTAGCTGCAGCCGGTTTAGCCTTGCTGTGAGGAGCTGCAATGACATCCATGATCCGGTTAAAGTCGCCACCGTCCTTCGTGTATCGTTCTATATTGACCAAAACTCTTTTATTAATCAACCGGGAGGCAAGAAAATCTGCGGCTGGGTCGAATTCTCCAGCCAGGGCAGCCCGTGACCATCTATACAGTTTTGATTTCTCGCTGTAATTCGCTGAGCACCAGGCAAGCAGGTCAACACTTCCCTCGGTGTATTCCAGGCCTTCGATCCCATCGGTCAGCACGTGGAAGACGAGTTTAATTTGATCGCCAAAGTTACCCGTCGTTTTTTCGAGGCTGGTGATTGTAGCCCGGTAAGTGCCAGCTGGGATCAATAAGAATGTTTTTTTTGGTATAGAAAAATCGTTCATTTTGTTCTCCTTTTAGTCTCATGTTTTTGTTTTACCTTTTCATTTCCTATATTTTTATTAACAACCATCCCTTCTCTTTCTGCTGGCGAAGATTCCGTAAATACTTCAAACGAAGCGTTTGTTCTGCGAAGTGTTTCATGTAGTGAGAGTCGAATTACGTCGGAAAAACTTACCCCCAGCTGATCCGCCAGCTCGACCGCTGCTCGCTTTTCCTCCGGAACCATTCGGATCATTACAACCTCGGTTTTTTTCACTTTCGACATATTTATACCTTTCGGTTAAATAAATCGGGGCCGCGTCAGCAGCTAATGCTGAGCGCGGCCCCGGTAGGTTGATTACTACTCGGCCAGGCCGATCAATTAATTTGAATATAGCACAATTATTCTAATAAGTCAATACAATGTCTTGACTTACACATGCTTTTTAACCTTCATATTTATTGACACTTCTGAATTCTTAAACGTTCCTAATAATAAAGCATTCGTATTTTCAATCAATCTTCAACCAGGGCAATTTTTTTACTCGACATTATTTAATTAACCACAAGATTTAGCGGTTTTAGGGAGGTACCCCAAAATCTTATGATAGAACTTCTTGCATAAATACATCCCAATTGGATACTCTCTTACCCAGAGGAGGTCGTAGATTTGACGCCAATTCTGCATACAGATGAACCCCCAGAAAATGGGGTGTTTATATTAATTGACTTGTTATATATGGGCATACGCCCACTCCCCAGCTGCTCAGGTGATGACCGACAGGGTCATCGACCTTTAGAGGCCATCCCCTTTATTATGATCCTCTTATATCTTGGTCTGCGAGTAGCTTTTATTCGATATGAACAGCATCTTTAGTAGCTAACTTTATGTCGAACCAAAGCGGGTGCGAAACGCGTTCACCGCTGCCCGCACCGATAGATGGATGTTTTCCTCACCGATACGGGTTGTTAATCCCGTCACCAGCAAGAGGTCTCGTAGCGGTTTATTCGCCCGCGCGATCCATAATTCGATACATCGCCTTTCCAAATCCACGTCCAGATTCTCAATAGCGTCTGCAGCTGTTGAATCGAAATCACTGATTGCTTCACAATCCAGAACAATACATTTCAGACTTGGACCCGCATTGCTGATAAGTTCTTCCATGCGCTCGGTAAAAAATGCTGCGTTGGCAAACACGAGCGGCGCATCGAAACGATAAACTATTAAGCCTGGCTCGGTCATTACCGTATCTTTATCAGTAACACCGCGATATACCGTTCCTCCGTTTGCATCGATACCGTCCAACAATGCATCGTGTGGCCGCGAAATGTGATAAATGAGGTTGACCAGCGATAGAATGACTGCCACAAGAATCCCCTGCAGGATACCCACCGTAAGTACACCCAATGTTGTCACCACTGCCAACCAAAATTCGACACGACGCACCTTTCTCAAGAAGCGAAACGCAGCGAAATCAATCAATCCCAATGAAGCAACGATGATGATCGCCCCCAAGGCAACCGTTGGTAAAGGTGCCAGCAACGTAGTAAAAAAGAGCAGGAAGATGATGGTGAGAATGGTGGCGAAAATTCCAACCCATTGAGATTTTCCGCCCATCTGATCGGAGACGACTGTGCGCGATGCGCTCAGGGCGGCAGGAAATCCAGTCAAAAAACCCGCTCCGATATTAGCCATCCCGATCGCAATAAACTCCTGGTTGGCATCGATCTTTTGACTGTGCCTGTTTGCAAAGACACGGGCGGTCAGGATTTCGTCTGCATAGATCAGGATTGTGAGAGCGATGGCGGCGGGCATGAGTGAAAAAATATCCTGACTACTGACAGCCGGGATGGATAATCGTGGCAGTCCAGCTTGCACCGCACCGACGATAGCAACTCCCTTTGACTGTAGATCAAGAATAGCCGATAGGAAAATGGCAACGACAACAACGATAAGTGGACCGGGTAGAGAACGATTCACGCGGCGCATGATCAATAGTGCAGCAATGCAAGCGATGCCAATTATGAAGGTAAGTCCGTGCGTTTCATCGAGGCGACTGATAAGCTCAAAAACCTGTCGAAAGAATTGATCGTTCTCGAGGCTGATGCCAAACATCTTACCAAGTTGGCTGACAATCACAATAAGTGTCACACCAAAAATGTAACCAACGAGAATTGGCTTGGATAGAAAATCAGTAATGAATCCCAGCCGTGCGATCCGGGAAAGGATTGCCAGGATACCCACCAGGATAGCTGTCATCGCTGCTAATGCAGCATAACGTACCGAGTCTCCACCAGCCAATGGTGCCACAGCTGCTGCGGTCATGATAGCAGTTGTCGCTTCTGGACCCATGATGACCTGCTTGGAGGTGCCGAACAGGGCGTACATCACCATCGCGCCAAGGGCAACATATAGCCCTGCAACAGGGGTGACCCCAGCGAGGTCACTGTAAGCCATGGCTGATGGAACGAGCACCGCGAACACTGTAATCGCCACGATGAATTCAGACCGAAGCTGCGTGAAATTTACACCTTTAAAGAGGTTCAAACCGGGAATGTTCCTGCTTATGCTGGTAAAAGCAGGTGATGGGTGCTTTATACCTCGTTTCATTTTAAAGTAGCCAAAATCCTGCCGAATTCCCGTCTGGTTTAGGGGTCAATCTTTTTTGGATAAATCTGATAATTCGAGAAAATTAACGGCAGCGTCAACTGTCGGAAATCCATGATCTTTACTAATCAGCTCATTCAATCCCATTCTACGAGCTGCTTCTGCTACTGGCGCATGGACATCAGCAACATACACAGCGATTCCTTTTCCCTTCAGCTCACCCAACAGGCTTTTCAGCATTTCTACACTGGTGATATCCAGATTGTCCTCTGCAGTAGAATCCAGCACCACAGCACGCGGAGGCGGTTGGGTCACAGCAATGTAGGATCTAACCAGCTCTCGAACGGTCTGGGCATTTGCATAGTATATCGGTGCATCCAAACGCAGGATTAAGATTCCAGGAACTGGTATGTTCTCAGGGTGCCGACTCAAATCAGAATACGCCCCTGGTATGCCGGGGACACGTCCGAGGGATGAAAGATGCGGTCGACTCGATTTGTATATTACAAATACCAGTGAAGCTACCAAACCAATCACCATTCCTGGCAGTACATCGATCAAGATTACCCCGAGCAGAGCTAAAACGCCAAACCAAAACTCAACTGGTGATGCTGATCGAATCTTTTGTAGCTTGCGAGAAGCAATGATGTGCCAAACCGCATGGATGATTAACGCTGCCAGAACAGCCTCGGGTAGCTGGGTGAACAATGGAGTAAGAAAGAGCAAGGTGATGATCGTAAAAATCCAGGCTACTAAATTTGTAACCTGGGTTCGACCGCCCGCACCCTCTTTAACAGCTGAAGCTGACATGCCGCCGGAGGCAATCATACCGCCGAATAATGCACTTCCCAGGTTTACGACAGCATGGGCGTTCAATTCTTGGTCGGCATTGACATCATATCCGTGTTTATCAGCAAATTCATGTGCCACACCAAGCGCTTCACTGAATGCCACCAGTAATACTCCAATCGCTGGCAGCAGCATAGAAAGATATGCGGTTATCGGTAGCTTGGGAATGACCAAGGCTGGCAATCCTTGTGGCAGCTTTCCTACCACCGATACCCCATACAAGTCACTCAGCTTGAGCAAACTACTAACCAGGATGAAGCCAAAAAGCACCACCAGACCAGCTGGGATCTTTTTGCTCAATCGTGGTAGTAAAAAGAGCAATCCCATCGCGGTGATGCCTACCGCAAAGGTGACCCAATTTGCCTGAGACAATTGTTTTATTATCCCCACAAACTTCTCCACCGTGTTTCCATTAGGTTTGCTCACTCCGAACAGCTTGTTTAACTGACCTACTGCTACAAAGATTGCCAAACCCATGACGAAGCCATCCATTACCGGTTTGGATAAAAACTGAGTAATAAAGCCAAACCGCGCCAACCCGGCGACTAAAAAGACGATACCAACCACCAGAACAAATGCCGTGGCATAGGTCTGGTAGGTAGCAGGATCAGAAGCATTAATCGCTGCAGTGCTAACCAACAAGGTAGCTACCGATGACGCCAGCAAGGCAGATGTTGCTGAAGTGGGTCCAACACTTAAATGGCGCGCAGTTCCAAGCAAGGCATAAATCAGAAGCGATGCCACCAAAGTATAAAGGCCAGCTTGAGGAGGTAAACCAGCAATACCTGCATAAGCCATTGCTTCCGGCACCACCAAACCCCATAACGTCAGTCCGGCAATGATATCTAAGCTCAACCAGGTGCGATTATAGTGAGGAAGCCACGATAGGATAGGTAAGAAACCTGATATTTTTCGTGATGGTTTTGGGATTTTCAAAGATTGGCTAGACATATCATTTCCCTATAAGGTCCTGTTGGCTGTGAACCGAAAGAATCCGATGAAGATTCGTGGTTATTCGTTTGGGGGATCTCAATGGAGGCGACCATCAAGATCCCCTGCTTGATTCGATCGAATTTATCAGTGCCTTTATCAGCAAGCCTTCTTTCAGCAAAGCCGGGTCATCTGCTCACTTGACATTGATATAGATCCAGAACTGGCACACCACCTGACTGCCCGCAGCGATCTGCCACAACTCTCCGTAGACACCAGGGTCGAAAGGCGCGAGCATCGGCATATAGAAATAATAGGTCCAGCTCGGCTCAACATTGGTGGTGAGATCGTATCGGTCAGACCCTTCATGGAGTGGCATATTTGACACTGCGCCGACATAGGAGATATCATAATCTGCCTGGCTCCAGGTAGTTGCGCTGGTATTCTTGAGCACCCAGACGGTAGTGAACTGCGTGCCGGCCGCCTCTACGGTTGCATCCGGAGGAGTCTGGCTGACCAGTGTGCATCCCGTGGTGGTGATCGATGGTGGGGTTGACTGTACGACAGGCGGTGCTGGTGGTGCTGCTACGACCGGGACATTATCAGTATTCTGGGTAGATCCATATCCGGCCGCCACCCACCCCAACCCGTCGGCTGAGTACTGGGTGGAAATCTTCACTTGCCACCATTGACTATCTGCAGATTTACCCGTAATCTCACCGGTAGATCCTGCCGGCGCCACTGCCAGGATTGGGTAGTTTGTCCCAGGGCCACTGCGCACGTTCACTGCTGTGGTTGTCGTACCGCTGGGTGCGCCTGCAGCTGGTGTGGGTTGCGGAGCAGATGCAGGAGCTTGAGGGGATTGGACGGTCTGGACGTTTTGTACGTTTTTAGCTGAGGTATATTGTGCACTCACCCACCCATACCCGACACCAACTTTTTGCGGGTTCACCCTCACCACCCACCATAAGCCGTCCACGCTCTGGCCGATCACCCAACCGGTAAGGCCCGCCTTGGCGACCCCATAAGCGGCGTAATTCGTGCCAGGGCCGGCACGCACATAGGTGTTGGCGATGGTCGTAGCTTGCGGATCATCCGGGCCAGGCTTAACGAGGTCAGTTGTGGCTGGAACGGGGGGTGCGGGTAGAACGGGTACGCCATCGGCATTTTGGACGTTCACCCAGGCGGCATCCACCCACCCTGCTCCATCAGGCGCGACAGGGATACTGACAGCCCACCATAAGCCATCTTCGCTCTTTCCAATCACCGTCGCAACCTGTCCCCCGAGAAAAGCCCCGTAGACCACATAATCGGTACCAGGACCGCTCATGATCACCGTGTTATACCTGGCGACGGCAGAAGGTTCACCTGCGGAAGGTGCGGGAAGCATTGCAACTTGAATATTAGGGTCTGGAGTCGGCCCAGGTGGTGCTTCCGTTGGAACCAGAGTGGCTACAGCTGTAGCGGGAGGTGCCTGGGTGGCGATGGGCGCGCTCTTGGTCACTTCTGCGATGGCTGTCTGCACCGCCTG
>PQAL01000021.1:0-17575 GCA_003105035.1 Anaerolineales bacterium
ACAGAAAAAAGGTTGCGTAATCGACCATCCTCAGTTTGTTTTAATAGTTAACTATATGTTATTATATTGTTAATATAATTGACAATCTATTAATGATATGTTAGAATATATACAAAGGTAAGATGTCGGTAAATAGTGGGATGAATTTCAGCGCATTGAGCAGAACCTACCAGATACGGAATGTCAAGTCCATTAATAAGCGGATGATATTGGATATGATCCGCTTTACACCTGGGGGAATATCGCGGGCTGAGATCGCCCGCCAGATGTTCCTGACACGCGCTGCAGTCTCTTCGATCATCGAAGACCTGGTACGTATTGGCTTGGTTGATGAAACAGAAACTGGCCCCACCACGGGTGGGAGACGACCAATTTTATTGGCGATCAACCCTGAATATGGTTATATCGTCGGAGTTGACATGGGTGCGACCCATCTTGGCCTGGTCGTCACCGACTTTTCCGCCCATGTACTCGAAGAAATCGAACATCCTTTCTCGGTGGCTGATGGCCCACTCGCCTGCTTATCCAAGGTCGATGCTTATCTATCAGAATTATTGGCTCGCTTGAAATTAAACATTAACCAGGTGACCGCAGTAGGCATGGGTGTTCCTGGGCCGGTGGTTGCTGATGTAGGTGAGGTTTCCTCACCCCCCATCATGCCTGGCTGGGATAAGTATCCAATCCGGAAACACCTTGAAGAACTCTGGCATGTGCCGGTATCGCTTGGGAATGATGCGGAACTGGGAGCCCTTGGTGAATGGGCTTACGGAGCCGGCAGGGCTGAAGCCAACCTGGCATATATTAAGGTCGGCACCGGCGTAGGTGCCGGTTTACTACTTGACGGTCAGGTTTATCGGGGAACAACCGGAAGTGCGGGTGAGATAGGCCACATCACGATCCAGGAAAATGGGCCGTTATGTACCTGCGGGAACTACGGCTGCTTGGAAGCGATGGCCGGTGGTTTAGCGATCGCCAGGAAAGCCCGTGAAGCTATCGAAGCTGGAAAACGAACCGAACTCTCAGCCATCCCGCAGAAAAAAATCCTGGCGGTAAATGTGGCTGCTGCCGCACAGCGGGGAGATTTGGTGGCCCAACAAATTATCACCGAAGCCGGTTCTCACCTGGGGATAGCAATTGCCAGCCTGGTTAATTTATTCAATCCGGGCATGGTTGTGATTGGTGGGGGAGTTTCTCAACTCGGAGATTTGCTCCTTGAGCCAATCAGGAAAACCGTCATGGAAAGAAGCCTGCATTCCGCAGCCGAGGCGGTACGAATCACATCTGCGGTGCTTGGAAGGCGTGCCTCCAGTATGGGCGCGGTAGTGAAGGCAATCAACCTTTCACTTGACCGCCTAGTGGATGTATAATGTACATGAAAGGAGGATGAGAACAGCGCATCTAACCGTATATACCCAACATAATTAATTATCAGTTTTGAATCACGACTAACTTTCAACAAAAGAATAACAAAGAGGAGAAATAATAATGAAGAAATTTTGGAGTTTGCTGACAGTACTTATTCTTGCCGCGATGATCATGTCAGCATGCGCAACCGCCACCACTGAAGCACCGCAACCGACAGCTGTGCCCCAGACAGAGATCACTTTCTGGCATGCCTATGGCACTGGCTCACAGGAAGAGGTCGCCTTGACTGCAGTTCTCAGCCAGGCAGTTGCTGATCTGCCGCAGTACAAGATCAACGTCCTGCAGGTTCCCTTTAATGATATTTACAACAAGTATCGCACCGACGTTGCCGCCGGTGGTGGACCTGACATGTTCATTGCTCCGAATGACAGCTTGGGTGATGATGCTCGTGCCGGTTTGATTGCTGATATTACCGATCTGGCCTTGAGCAAACTAACCGATTACGCCCCGCTCTCAATCGATGGCATGAAGGTGGAAGGAAAACTATATGGAATTCCTGAATCCTTGAAGGCAGTTGTCTTCTGGTATGACAAGACCAAAATGGCTACCCCACCCGCCACCACTGACGAACTGAAGGCCATGATGGAAGCCGGCACACCAATTGGTATCAGCTTTGGCTGCTACCACGACTGGGGCTTCTACGGTGCCTTCGGTGGCCAGATCTTTGACGAGAATTGGAAAGTCATTGCCGATCAGGGTACTGGCGTCACTGATGCTATGACCTACTTGAATGATCTGTATCAGATAGCAAAGACAAACCAATGGCCGAAGACTGACAGTGATGGTTTAGCTCCCTTCACCGAGGGCAAAATTTACGCCATCACCAACGGTAACTGGGCCATGGGCGATTATCAAAAAGCCCTGGGTGACAATCTGGGTGTAGCCCCGCTCCCCGCTGGTCCGGTTGGCCCTGCTAACCCGCTCCTGGGTGTTGATGGTTACTATATCAACCCGAACAGTCAGAATAAGGAAGGCGCTATTGAGGTTGCCATGTATCTGACCGGAGCCAAGGCACAGGAAGAAATGATGAAGGCCGGCCACGTTCCCGCCATCACCACCGCAAATGTTACCAATCCACTACTCCAGGGTTTGCTGGAAGCCTTCAAAAACGGTTACGTTCGCCCGCAGGTACCGCAATTAGGCTTGTACTGGTCGAACTTCTGCGGTCAGGACCAGGTCTTCGAGAAGGGTGTTGATCCCGCGACCTGGGTTAAGGATGCGACTGCTGCCGCCAATAAGTAGTTCTTTAAGATTGGGAATGTTCAGAAAGATATTTTTCTGAAAGCAAGGATAGAAGCAAACAGGGATTACCCTGTTTGCTTCTATTTTTTTTGTGATATTTATAATTAAGCCAATAGGCATTTTAATCGTGATGTGATATAAATAGCTATCTTTCTAATGGTGTGACAACTTAACTTCTTTCGTATATTTTTGGTATTTTCCGTTCCATTTTGAGCATTGATCATATCAATTCCATCCGTAACGGAGGTATCCATGGGAGCTGCAACTGCTTTTAGCAGAGGAAAGAATGCATTGCGACGAGGGGGGTTACCATACATATACCTTGCACCTGCGTTCATCGTGATGGGGATCATCACTTTTTATCCCCTGGTCTATCAATTTATCATCTCCTTCTCAGATTTCCAAACTAAAGATTTACTGTACGGCATATCGTCCCCCAAATTGAGTTGGATTGGAATCAAAAATTATATTGATATCTTTACCGGTGGATTACCGGTACAGAATTTTGATTTCTTCCGGGTTCTCACTTATAACTTCTGGTGGGCGATCACCAACGTTGCCGTGCATGTCCCGGCAGGCATCCTTATCGCGGTCCTGCTAAATATTCATGGGATATGGTTTAAGCGGGTTTATCGAGCCATCTATGTATTACCGATCGTCATCCCACCCCTCGTGGTCGCGACTGTCTGGCGCAATATTTTTGATGAACAGTATGGCGCAATCAACCAGGGGTTATCCGCCGTTGCGCACCTTTTCGGATCGGTCAACCCAGTCCATCTCCGCTGGCTAACCGAGTATACGCCCCCTATTCCCTGGCTGCTACCCAATTCCCCTCTGCCGCTGGCTTATTATGCCATGATGATCGCTAACTTCTGGCTGGGATGGCCTTTTATGGCCTTAGTAGCGACCGGGGCTCTCCAGAGTATCCCCAAAGATTTGTATGAAGCAGCTGATATCGATGGAGCGTCTGGTTCACAGCAGTTTTGGAATATTACCCTGCCGTTGATCCGCCCTGCCATGATCCCGGCTGCCATTTATGGGTTCACCCTTTCCTTCAACCTATTCAACTTCGTATACTTCATGACCGGAGGCGGTCCAGCACGGTCAACCGAAATCCTGGTGACATTCGCCTATGATCTGGTCCGAAACCTGCGGTTATATGGTGCTGCGGCAGCCTTTTCGATGATCATCTTGGTCGTAGCGCTTACGATATTCCTGATCACTAACCGCATAACCCGTGCAACTGCGGCTTCGGAGGCATAACATGGCGATACAGGCTGAATCCTCAAAACCCAAGAATTTTCTGGTCCGTTTTTTCACCATGGATACATCCGGTGCTAAAGGCGTAGGTAGAAAGCTACCTTTGTGGCGACAACTTTTGATCCAGCTTTTGTGTCTCGTCATTGCAATAGAAGTGATGTTCCCCTTGATGTACGTGATCACCATGTCATTGAGTTCAAAATCGGAACGTCCCACATCGCTGCAATTGTTTCCAAAAGAAATTAATTTTGGAGCATTCAAGCAAGTTGTTGACCGACCGACAGCCAACCCAGTAACCTTTGGCAGGTTGGCGTTGAACAGTTTCATACTATCCGTGAGTGTGGGACTCATTTCCCTGCTCATTGCAGTCAGCGCTGCCTATGCTTTTTCGCGTTTTAATTTCTCCATGCGGCAGGTTTTAATGATCTTGGTATTTGTGCCCCTGCTAATGCCAGGGGTTGGCCTGGCTACACCTCTGTTTTTGCTTTTGAACAGCATCAAGTTTGTTAATTGTGGGGGAGGTTTGTACGCATTAACCCCCTTTATGTCATGTGTTGCTGGTGTGACTCCCAAGATCATTTTTAATCTACGTGACTCGCTGCTAGGGGTAGGGATTGCTATGATTTCAGGAGCCCTTCCTTTTGCAATCTGGAATCTCAAAGGTTATCTTGATACCATTCCGAAAGAATTGGAAGAAGCCGGCAAGATCGATGGGGCAAGTTCCAATCAGATATTTTTTAAGATTGTACTTCCCCTGGCAGTACCTCAACTGGCGGTCACATTCTTCCTGGGTTTCATTGGTTACTGGCAGGAATTTGTCCTCCCATGGTTATTCCTCACCAAACCACAAAATTATACGCTTTCCATGACTCTATATAACATGACCGGGCAGTATGCCACCTCCATCCCATGGAATACCTTCTCGGCATTTTCGATCATCGTGGCAGCACCGGTGGCGATCATCTACATCATACTTCAAAAACAAATCGTCAGCGGCCTGACATTGGGCGGCGTGAAAGGATAGACGAAAGAAGGCGACCGCAAGGTCGCCTTTTTGATTCCGGAGAATTATATGAAGCGATTGCTCGTTGTCGTATTATTGGCAGCTGTTTTGGTGGGTTGTGCAGGCTTCGGCTCAAACAAGGCCACTCCAACCGCAGCAGAACAGGCGCCCTGGTGGGAAACTGCCGTTTTTTATGAAATTTTTGTGCGTAGTTTCTACGACACGGATGGGGATGGTATTGGTGATTTTAACGGCATCACCGCCAAGCTTGATTACCTGCAAGATCTTGGGGTAAACGCCATCTGGTTAATGCCCATCCACCCATCACCCTCTTACCATGGTTATGATGTGATAAATTATTTCAATGTCAATCCGCAATATGGCAGTATGGAGGATTTTAAACGGTTGCTGGATGCAGTCCACCAGCGGAATATGTACCTGATCATTGACCTGGTGATCAATCACACCTCCAACAAAAATCCTTGGTTCGTGGATTCCAACAGCAGCTTAGAAGCTGCCTACCGCAACTGGTACATCTGGTCCATCAGCGACCCAGGCTATTCCGGCCCACTGGGTTACCCTTGGCACCCAGGGAAAAATGGATATTATTACGGGGTGTTCAGCGATACGATGCCAGACCTCAATTACAACAATCCGGAGGTGAGCACGGGAATGCTGAAGGTCGTTGATTTCTGGTTATCTGATATCGGTGTGGATGGATTCAGGGTGGATGCAGTTAAATATCTCATTGAAGAGGGGCAAAAACAGGAAAACACCGCCTCTTCGCACGTCTGGTTGGAAAAGTTTTACACAGCCTACAAGGCGACCGACCCCAGCGCCTTCACTGTTGGTGAAGTATGGGGAGCTGGAGCATTCAGCGCTAAGACCTACGAAAACGAGCTAGATGAGATCTTTAGTTTTGAGCTGGCGGGTGGTTTCGTCAATAGCGCTCAGGGAGAATCGAACACCGCCATGAACAGTGCCGTGCAATTCACACTCAAAGACTTGCCCAATGGTCCGCTAGCTACCTTTTTAACCAACCATGACCAAAACAGGGTGATGAGCGTGATGGCTGGTAATGTGGATAAAGCTAAAGTCGCGGCCGGCTTGATGCTGACATCACCGGGCACAGTATTTATCTATTATGGGGAAGAGATCGGCATGGAAGGGGTAAAGCCGGACGAGGATATCCGCCGACCTATGCAATGGAATAGCGAAGCGAATGCGGGGTTCACCACTGGTACACCCTGGCGTGATGTTGGTACCAACTATCCTCAGGCAAATGTAGTCTCAGAGACAGGTGATGCGAACTCATTACTGAGCTACTACAAGACATTTCTAAGCCTGCGTAACCAGAACCCCACATTTAAAACCGGCTCCCTAGTTATGGTCTCAACGGATAACACCGGCGTTTATGCTGCCCTGCGCAACGACGATCCCGGGGTTTTCCTGGTGGTGGTCAATCTGACCAAAAACCCTATCAGTGAGTATAGCCTGGCTAGTCAAGGGTCAGAAATTGCTGATGGGACTTATGCATTGCAGGCCTTATACGGAACGGAAGCCGATGCTAATCTAAGCGTGGTAGAGCATTCATTTATAGGGTTTGTCCCGCTTGCTGAGTTATCCCCTTACAGCGTGTACGTCTATCAGCTTGCACCCTAGTTTTATGGGTTAATCACTTATGTCCAAGAAGAATATCCTGATCACGATCCTGACGGTGATTGCTGTTTTGTTGATCGCAGCTGGAGCCTGGGAACTCCGCTGGAAGGCAGTGAATGAGCTGCCTGTCGATTACGACGAAGATGATTACCTGCTGGCAGCGCAAGAGTATGCCGACTTAATTCGGACGGGCAATTGGAAAGGTTTTACCGACACCAACTACCGCCCCGAACATCCTCCCCTGGCGAAGATCATTTTCGGGCTAAGCATCTTGCCGTTACCTGAAAAGCCACTCATCCCAGACGAGCCTACCACCGCTGGACCTAACCAATATCTCCCCAGGGACCTGCTACACAATGCACGGACCGTCTCGGCGATATTTGGAACTGCCGAAGTGTTGCTGTTGGGCATCCTAAACCCACTCGCCGGCGTGTTTCTGGCTGTGCACACCTTCACCATAAAATACACCTCCCAGGTCATGCTGGAAGCCGTCCCAGCTTTCACCAGCCTGGTGGCGGTGATCTGTTATATCAAATATACCAGGCTTCGCTCGAATCCATCAAAAAGCCGTAAACGCATAGCCTGGCTGATTGCCTCCGCAGTGTTCCTTGGCTTGACTGCCGCCTCGAAATACCTGTACTGCGTGGTGGGGGTTGCCATTCTCATCGATTGGATATTATCGCGAAAGGATGATTCCGACCGCAAACGTTTCATACCCCTGTTGGTCATATGGGGAGGTCTCGCTTTGCTGGTCTTCTTTCTGGCTGATCCTTACCTTTGGCCTTCACCCATTGAAAGGCTGAAGGAATCGATCTTATTCCATGCCGCATATACGACGACTGCCCAGGAAGTGCAGCAGACCGGCTGGCCATTCTGGCAGGTCTTGGTATGGCTGGCTCAATCCTGCCCCTGGCATCCGGGTGTGTTTGTGGTCGCCATCGACCTGTTCATCAGCTTATTAGCCATCTTCGGGTTCTCACGCATGTGGAAGAAGCAGCGAGTTTTTGGGTTGTGGCTGATCATAGCCATCGTCTTCCTGTTATTCTGGCCTACGAAATGGCCGCAATATATCCTGATCCTAACCGCGCCTCTTTCCTACGCAGCTGCTGAAGGTACCAAGAACCTAGTGGTAGATCCAGTTAAGTCACTGTGGGCCAGGCTTAGAGAAAAACGAGAAAAGTCACATGATTCCAGGCGAGAGAGCATCCGGGCAATTCCCTGGTTGGTCCCAGGCATAATCACCCTGACTGTCCTGCTTTTATATCCCCTTGTTTACGAATTGGCCATGTCTTTGACTGATTTCAACGCGCGATCGATTAAAGACGGGATTAACGGAGGTATCTGGCGGGAAACCTGGTTGGGTTTAACCAACCAGGTAGAACCGGTCAGCCCAGATTCGAACCAGTTCGCATCTTCACTTCAGGTTAATTATTCTGGACTAAAAACATTAACGGCAGTCTTTGCGGGTAGCCCAGAGGTGATTGTTTTCGAACTTTTATGGACCGTCTTATCAGTGGGTCTGCAGGCTGTGTTAGGTATCAGCCTGGCATTATTGCTCCACCAGCGAGATATTCGTTTCCGGGCAGTCTGGCGGACGATTTTCCTGTTACCCTGGGCCATCCCTGAATTCGTGGGTGCCTTGATCTGGCTGCGCACCTTTGATCCGACAGTTGGTTGGGTGTCACAAGCCTTTGGCACATCCGGGGGGAGTGGAGGAGCCATCATCATATCCAAGCTGCTCAATGCAGGAGGGCCGAATCTATCCTTACTGCTACTCCTTGTTGCAGCCACATGGATTGGTTTTCCCATCGTGATGCTGGCTGCGTCTGCCAGCCTGAAGTTTATCCCTGACGAAGTCTATGATGCCGCTGCTCTGGATGGCGCTGCCCGATGGTCGTTGTTCAAGCATATTACCTGGCCCTTGTTATTACCCCTGGTCATTCCGGTGCTGATCATCCGGGTAATATTTGCCTTTAACCAGTTCTACCTCATCTACGTCTTTTTCCCATCCCCGCAATTTAATGGTTTTGGGACTTTTGCGTATTATTCATACCTGTATTTTAAAGAGTATGGCTTGTATTCGATCTCTGCGGCTATCAATGTCATCACGGTGGTGGTCCTGATCATTTTGCTAGTCTTTTTCAACCGGTGGAGCAAAGCTTCTGAAGGAGTCACCTATGCATAAGCGGGTTAGCACTGGTCAAAAAGTGTTCACGTATCTTGCCCTGTTTCTGGTGGCATTGTTTGTCTTGATCCCCATCTGGGAGCTGGTCTACCTGGCGTTTGAAGGTGGGATAGCCGACCGGCCAACATCATTCAGATTCTTCCCACTTAAACCAACCTTCGATGTGTTCGTAGAGATGTGGAACCGAGCAGGCCAAAATATTACCTTCCTACTGGCATTGCGTAATAGCCTTATCGTGTCTGGAGGGGCTGCAATCCTCTCAGTTATCCTGGGCGGGAGCATGGCGTATGCTTTTGCCCGCTATCGTTTTCCGGGCAGGCAGACGGGTCTGTTTGTCTTGCTTCTTGGCACACTGCTACCGCCAGTAGCATTAATGACGCCCCTGTTCCTCATGATGCGTACTTTAAACGTCCAATCCACACTGGTATCGCTGACCATCGTGTACACCTCCTTTGCTGTGGCTTTTGCCGTGTGGAATATGCGGGCAGCATTCCAGGCAGTGTCGAAAGAATTGGAAGAAGCCGCGTATCTGGATGGCGCTGGGGATTTACAAACATTCTGGCATATAGACCTGCCCCTGGCTCTACCATCCATCGGCGTTGCAGCCATCGTGGCTTTCTTGATTGGTTACTCAGAATTCGCCATGGGTTGGATGTTCGTCACCCGCAGTGAGCAAGTCACGCTGGCTATGACGATCTCGGGGATCCTCATCCAGGGTTCGCGTCACTGGTCGTTAATGGCAGCTTTATCGGTGCTAATGAGCATCCCAATCGTGATCATTTTCATTTTCTTGCAGAAAACCCTGCTGGAGAGGTTGTCATTTGGTAACTTCCAGGAGTAAACCGGATCGCTTTTAAGGTAAATAATCTCATGGTTCTCATCAAAGAACCGATGGACCTTAATCTTCTTTTGCTAAACTAACTGCATTAAAAATGTGGATTTATTTTTTTAAGGAGACCAAAACCATATATACGAGCGAGGTGAGGATTCCCAACGTCGATAGGACAATCCCCAGGATGGCTGTCCGCCTACTTTCAGACTTCATACCAAAATATCCGATCACAACACCGATGACTCCCGTGATGGCCCCGCAGATTGGGAGCAGAGCGGCGAGGATGCTGATCAATCCAAGAGCGGCTGAGATGATCGCCAGGTATTTATTGGTGCGTTCTTCTGGGTCCATACTATCGTAATCAGGTTCCAAGGTCACATCCTCGCAACATAACTGGTCGGAGAGTCTTACTTATCTTCGATAAATTGAGCAAAGCTTGCTTATATCCTCAACCATGGTATTTGTTTGGGGATCAGAAGCCTGATAATTATAGTCGCCAAGCCGTGTTATAGCGGTGGAAGTTTCTGGTTTCCCGGATATAATCTTCACATCAACGGATCATGATTTTTACCTCTGTAACGAAAGGAATTGTATGCCAGATCAGATCAATAGTTACCTAAAAACAAACTCCACGCCGATTATTGATAATGACCTGGTCACCTTTGTCTGGAAGGGAAAAACGGCACCCCACCTGGTTGGTGATTTCACCGGTTGGGATGAAGATAAACCGGCGGTGATGGAAAAACACTCCAATGGTATATGGACATATACACTTTCTTTCCCTGGCGATGCTTACATTGAGTATGGCTATATTAAGGATGGGGAGCCCATTTTAGATCCGCACAACCCACGTAAGACATCTAATGGTATTGGAGGGGATAATAATTATTTTTCCATGCCTGGTTATCGACCTTCCACACTTAACCGGAGAAAACGAAATATCGTTCATGGCCTGGTCTCCAGGCATGAGCTTTCCACAGGTTATTTGATCGCAGGACGGAAACGAACGGTTCACCTCTACCATCCCCCGACCGTCGGACCAGTGCCCCTGATCGTGGTATGGGATGGGCAGGACTATCTGTTGAGATTGCGGTTAAATAACATGGTTGATACATTGATAGCTGAGGGCAGGCTCCAACCAGTGGCGCTGGCGTTTATTGATAACGCAGGCGAGGATTTCCGCACTGCGGAATATGCCTGCAGTGATGCGACCCTGGCTTTCCTGATGCTTGAAGTGCTCCCCCTGGCGAAAATGGAATTGGATTTAATAAATATCGAACAGAATCCAGGAGCATATGGCGTCTTGGGTGCTTCAATGGGGGGGCTAATGGCAATGTATACCGGCGTGCGGATCCCCTATGTCTTTGGCAATGTACTCAGCCAATCAGGGGCGTTTGCCTGGGGTGACTTCGAGATGGTTGTGTTCGACTTGCTGCAGCTGGGTGAGTATCGTCCCATCAAGATTTGGATGGATGTCGGCTTGTACGACCTGTCCGGATTGCTGGACACCAACCGGCGCATGCAGCAAATGCTGACTGAAAAAGGTTATGCATTGACCTATCATGAGTATCCAGCCGGTCACAATTACCCTTCTTGGGCTGACGATGTAGGTCATGGATTAGAAGCCCTTTTCGGGGCTGGGAAATAACATTACCAGATATGGGTACACGATTTCCCTACTTATTGCCTGTCACGAAACATTAATCTCGAGCTTGAAATCAAAATGGGAAATCACCCTATAATCAGAAATAGATCCAGAACAAGAAGCTGTAAATCAATCATCTTGATAATGAAATCGTGAGACAAAATAGTGGTTTATTGTTCGTAGAGAAAGACCGATGGAAACCGAGCGATAGTATAATTGACCTTCCGGTCTAGAGAATAACCTGAGCCTGATTTTTGATACCATGTGATCATCGACATATCATGCGAAAACCTCAGACATTGATCATTGGAATATGCCTGATAATCCTCGCGGGCGGATTATTATCCGCATGTCGACGTGCACCAGCCTCTGAAATTCCAATAACAACCACCCCTATATCACCGAGTCCAACTGCAGAAGTATCTGCGACTCGCACGGCTTCGCCTCTGCCTTCCATCGTCCCAACCCTGACATTTAATCCTGCCCTTACACAACAAGCCTACCCGTTCCCAGGGGATCAGACAACACCCACAGTTACTGCGATGCCTTATGTCCCTCCGATAAGCGGATTATCGTCGCCGACCCAGCTGGCAGCAGTAGTTCAGACTGCGACGAAGAGTCCCATACCATCTACAACCATCTTTGTAACGATTACCGCCAACCCTTCACCCACGAGTACGGTTGAATCTCAATACCCTGCTCCCGAAGCGTTATCCACATCCACTTCCAGCTATCCTGGTCCATTAGTTACGATTACCTTGGCTGCTTCCCCTGACCTGGCAACACCTACACTACGCCCGGCGGCCACTCAAGCTGGGTTTGCCACACAAGCTGGAACTCAAACCACTACGCCTGCTAGCTTTCCACTCCCGGCAATTACCAGTGGCACCCCTGGTGTTATTCCGACAGAAATCCCACCCAAGCCTCCGCTTGCACCCCCTCCGCCCGGCAGTGCCGTGACCATCTGGCATTCCTGGAACAGTATAGAAAGCGCTGAATTACAGACGCTTATCCAGGCATTTCAAAAAATCTATCCGGAAGTGACTTTCAGCTTGCGGTATATTCCCAAGGATTATCTTTATGCAACGTATGAGGAAGCTGCCTATCAAGGTGAAGGTCCCAGCTTATTGTTAGGTCCTGCCCAGTGGGGACCAGGCCTCTTCGAGGAAGAGCTGGTTGCCGATCTTAATCCTTTTGTCCCCCCGAATTATCTTTCTTCAATTAATCCACCAGCCCTTGCCTCGGGTGAATATGATGATTCGTTGATCAGCCTGCCGCTTTCCCAGCATGGAATGGTGATGTTTCGGAATGTAAACATCATTGAAACCGCTCCGATTACATTTACAGAGCTTGAAACTTCGTCATTAGATGCAACGCGTGCTGGCATAGTGGGCTCATACCTCGAAAGAGGCTCGTTATTCTCTGCTCCGGGAATCCTTGGCCTGGGTGGAAACCTGATGGATGAGGAAGGTTATCCTGCCTTTGATGATGAGTACGGACTGGAATGGTTAGAGCTGCTTGCCGATTATGATTCTGCTGGTGCCGTAACCTTCAACACGAATTGGGATCTGGATATGTTCAAGCGTGGCCGGGTAGGAGTCATCATTGATGGCACCTGGAATCTTTCCTTACTGAGCGAGGTGATCGGGAAAGAGAACCTGGCGATTGACCCCTGGCCGATATATGGCAAAGGTCATATGTCTGGCTGGGTTGAGTCGGACAGTGTCTTTCTCAACGCCAGTACCACGGGGGATGATCAGTTTGCTGCATTGTCATTTATCGGCTACCTGCTCGATCCGAATGTACAAAAGCGCCTGGCTGAAGTAGGACATATCCCATCCGTGAATACCACTCACCCTCGTGATCCATTAATTCAACAAGCGATGGAAGCTTTTTTGTATGGCAGTGCTTATCCAATTACTGTCGATGAAGGTATCATGAAAATCTATCAAAAGGAGCTGGATAAGGCCATTTACAGTGTATTTGTAAAGGGAGTAGCTCCGAGTGAAGCAATAAAGACCGCCAGTGAGAATATCACCCTGCAATTAGACAACATGCAAGCATTACCGTAGGATACGCCATGAGTGTGCCAGAGTGGGTTCAAGATGCCGTTTTCTATCAGATATTCCCCGATCGCTTTGCCAATGGTGATCCTGAGAACGATCCTCCGAATGTAATGAAATGGGGTGCCAACCCGACCACGTGGGGCTTTCAAGGTGGTGATTTAGCAGGGATCTACCAAAAATTTGATTACCTGCTCGATCTAGGGATTAATGCCATCTACCTGAATCCCATCTTCCAGGCTACCTCCAATCATCGCTACAACACCACCGATTATTACCGCATTGACCCCAAACTAGGCACAATGGATGATTTTCTCCGCCTGGTGAAGCACGCGCACCACAACCATGTGCGAATTATCTTAGACGGGGTGTTCAATCACTGTGGGCGTGGTTTTTTTGCATTCAATGACATCCTTGAAAATCAAGAGTATTCACCTTATCGTGATTGGTTCCACGTCAAGCATTTTCCCGTGGATGCTTACTCATGGGGAGGCTCTGCCGATTACACAGGCTGGTGGGGGATGAAAAGCCTGCCCAAGTTTCATAGTGGCCATCCGAAAACCAGAAAGTACTTGATGGATGTAGCGCGTTATTGGATTGATCAAGGGATCGATGGGTGGCGCCTGGATGTGCCCAACGAGATCAATGATGACAAATTCTGGGCACAGTTCAGGCAGGTAGTCAAGGGTGCTAACCCTGATGCGTACCTGGTGGGTGAGATATGGACGGCAGACACAAGGTGGATCGGAGAAGAGCACTTTGATGGTTTGATGGATTACCCGGTGATGGATGCGGTTGTAGGGCTACTTGCCAGTGGCAGCCTGGATGTGCCTCATTTCGCAGAAAAGGTTGAAGGTTTGCTGGCGCTGTATCCACATGAAAATGCATACGCCATGTATATCCTGCTGGGTTCACATGACACTGAGCGAATATTGACACGCATGGAAAATAACCTGGAGAAGACCAAACTCGCCTATCTTTTCCAGTTTGCTTATCCGGGAGTGCCTGCTCTTTATTATGGTGACGAGATTGGGTTGGTGGGGGGCAAGGATCCGGGATGCCGTGGCGCGTTTTTATGGGAAGAAGCTCATTGGAACACCAACCTGCGAGAGTTCATCAAGGTTTTGATTAAGGTGAAGAAAGAGTGGGTGGCTTTACGGCGAGGAGATTTTATTCCAGTGTTAAGCAGCGCAACTCCCAGTTGCTATGCCTTCGCAAGGATGGCACCTGAAGGCAATGTCCTTGTGGTGATGAATCCAGGCTCATCGGAAATCGATGTAAATATTAATGTTGAAAAAATGGGCTGGGAAGATAGTAAACGCCTGCATGGGTTGCTTACTCCGACAGGTGAGATCAAGGTTGAAAACCACTCGATTAACATTCATTTACCTGCCTTCGGAGGTATTTGGCTTGGCTAAATCACGGTATACTACCGGCACCGGATATGCAAGGTATCAATGACAATTGATCATCTGACCAATATACAGCTACCGCTGTTCGTCTATGGCGAAGCCCCTGAGAATATCGGGGATCTGCTTCCGGTGGTCTGGAATGCCACCGAATGCCTGACTTCTGCAGATCCGATGACACGGCATCACGGGATTGACGCCTTGCTCGAGCTTGGTGCCCAACGGGTATCTTCATTAGTGTCGTTTATGATCGCCACCTGTATCACCGACAACGATATATATGTTCGCCGTCGGGCGGTATATATCCTGGCGGACCTGATCAGCAAAGAGCCTGGAACGAGGCAGGCTTCCGAAATAGTTCGTATGACGGTGATTAACTATTTGCATAACATGAGTGAAGGAACTATCTTCGGGCTCTTGGAGCTGGTGTTGATGGACCCACAGGTAGAAAAATCGGTTTATCATTTGTTCAATGCCTGCCCCATGGCTGGCAGATACCTGGCGAACATCCTGACCGAATGGAAGAATCCACTGTTAATCCGCCAGCAGGCGGTTTATTTTATTGGTCTCGTTGGTTATATTGAAGTGCTACCCGTTTTGGAGCGCTTATTGGATCGTCTGGAATCCCGGCAGAATGGTCAATACTCGATGTCATTCGCGACATCGCCTGCCAGGAGCGAAGAGGATATCCTGCCAAATCTTCGCATAGCCATCAAGCAAATGACCTCACGCTGATACTCACGCAAGTCAGCTAGATCGATCCACCAACAGCGCAAAATAATTCGAAATGAACTTACTCAATAAAATGTGTTCTATTATGCTGTCTTTGCTTAGATAGGCAATGGCTTTTTACAATTCGGGCACATTATCTCTGTCGACTTGACCACGAATCCGCAATTCGGGCAGGTTTGAGGCTGGACGTCTCCCAGAGGCGCACCACAAGCGATACAGCTTGGTTCACCAACCGGGTTAGCGGTGCGGCAGTATTGGCAGACCGCCCGGCGCAAGCGATTGGAGAGCTCCTTCGACGCCCCGGCGGCACGTGCGACTTCGTCAATAGCCTCCCAGACCTGCTCATTAATCTGCAGGTTGGAAATATCCTGGGCAAGATCATCCAGGCGTCCCAGGAGGTTGAACGGATTTTTTATCGCCCATAATGCAGTCGTCCCGAGGCTGGCAGCAATACCCAGCCAGGCTTGCTGCCCTAATTGGACAGCCACGCCATCTTCGACTTTCTGCAGGACAACGGATATGGTGGTATCGCCACCTGCCATGGCGCCTGGTCGAGTACCGATCTGCACGATCAGACGTTCAGCATCGCCCAGCTGCTGAGCGCGTAAATTCCCCCGATTAAAATGAGCCAGCAGAGAAGCACTGATATCCGAGGGTGTCAAGTTACCATGATAAATCCGTTGTTCCATATCGTCACTCCAGTTGGTTTCCGCTTTATCATATAATTTTATACCATTTGTCTTGCTCATGTGATGACCAGCGGGTAATAGTTTAGATTATAATCGCCCTACGAAACGTACCCTCAGATTTAATCAGGCATTTTCGGAGTGTTCATGCAGTCAAAGAGATTGTTTTTATTGGTAATGGTGCTTTCCATCGGGATATTTTCCTGGTTCGGTTTAACTATCTTGGCGATACCGAAAGCACATGCCCAGCAACCAACAGTCGCCATTCCCACAGTAACCAGCAGTCCATTTGGACCAATGGTGACGGTCAATTCAGATCAAGAACAAATCAACGTCCGGGCTGGCCCTGGAGCGGGCGGTGAATATCCGATTGTGGGAGTTTTACAGCAAGGAGAGACTGTCCCGGCATTAGGCCGCTCACCGGGTGGAGGCTGGATACAGATCGTTTACCCGACGGTCAATGGGGGGGTAGCCTGGGTATATGCATACCTGGTGACCGTGAAGGGCGGTGAGCTTCCCATCGTTGAGCCACCACCCACCCCCACGCCGAAGGTGACCCCAACCATAGACCCGACCCTGGCTTCTCAACTCATTATCGACATTGGTCCCACGCGCATGCCGACCTTCACCCCGCCTGCACCTGTCCAGATGCCGACTTACACACAGGCTCCCCCCATCAGCTTAGCCGGTGGGCTACCGATGGGTTTCATCATCATCGGGTTTGGAGTGTTAGGGATATTTGGATTAATGATCTCGGTGTTTCGCGGGAGATAAAAAAAGCCATGGTCCTGAAACCATGGCTTATGATCAAAATCTAATGGTTAGCAGCCGCAACCAGAGCAGCTGCCTGAATTATCAGCCTCGGATGAGTCAAAGCTCTGTCCACAGTTGCAGGATGAAATCACATTTGGATTGGTGATTTTAAAGCCACTGCTGGCCAGGTCTTCGACATAATCCACGGTTGCACCCTTCAGATATTTTATGGATACTTCATCAATGACTAACCTGACCCCGTTCGTTTCGGTGATGGTGTCTTCTGCACGCACATTACCATCCAGGGCAAGTCCATATTGGTAGCCTGAGCAACCACCCCCAGAAATGAATAAGCGTAAGGCATACCCAGGCATATTTTTCTGGGCTAGAACGGTGCGCACCGCTTCAGCTGCAGGTTGTGTAAAAGTGATCGGCTGATTTTGATTATTCTCTGTAAGGGTCATTCATAACTCCGGTTTCAAGTGATTGGACTATTCCGACAATGAGACGTGATTTTATCAGGAAATCTCTGGGAATGTCAATGATTTTCAAATTAAAACCCAATGAATCATTTCCTCATTACTATGATTTTGAAAGATTATTGGATGATCTTCAAGAATACCCGTTCTACGCAGAAAAAAATCGCCACCCTGAACAACCGATTCTTGGCTGGTTGGCCGT
>PQAL01000021.1:17613-63241 GCA_003105035.1 Anaerolineales bacterium
GGCTGGTTGGCCGTACCTGGCTCCAGCGGTCATTGTATAATATTAAGCAATCCTGCATTTCCATGGAGGCTGAATGCCATTTCCGAATTCACCCCGCTCAGAGACATTGAAATCTCTCTCTGAAGCGGTATACATCCCCTTCTGGACGGATGATTCAGACCGCCCCGAACCTTCACAAGCGCTAACCGGCGGGCACACTGCTGACCTGGTGGTCATAGGTGCCGGGTTCACCGGCTTGTGGACTGCCCTTCTGGCAAAGCAAGCTGATGCCTCACGAGAAGTAGTTTTGATCGAAGCTGAAGAAACAGGCAGCGGAGCAAGTGGCCGCAATGGTGGATTTGTTGCTGCTTCGCTTACGCATGGTTTTGAGAATGGGCTGCAGCGATGGCCGCAGGAGCTGGCAACGCTGACAGCGATGGGCCATGAGAATTTGGAAGCAATTGAAGCCACCGTCCGGCAGTATGGCATCGATTGCGACTTTCTCCGCTCTGGCGAGCTGTTGGTCGCCACCGAGCCATACCAGGTTGAAGAATTATGTCATCAACCCGAAGAAGCAGCACCTTATGGTGAAAAATTAATCTGGTACGACGGCCAGCAAACCCGAGCAATGATCAATTCGCCTCTCTACCTTGGAGGGTTATTCAATCCAAGCGGGGTCGCCATGGCCAACCCTGCCCGCCTGGCATGGGGTTTGCGTAGAGCCTGCCTGG
The DNA here is from genome assembly GCA_003105035.1 of Anaerolineales bacterium. Lineage (NCBI taxonomy): Bacteria > Bacillati > Chloroflexota > Anaerolineae > Anaerolineales > Anaerolineales bacterium. The sequence continues at coordinate 18,324 of PQAL01000021.1, forward strand.
AATGTGGGGTTGCGCTTTTTGAACATACCCCTGCACTAACTTTGGATGAGGATGGCGATCGGGTAAGGGTGCGAACGCCTTATGGGCACATCTTGGGATCTCAGGTTGCCCTTGCCACAAATGCATTTCCACCCCTGCTCGGTTGGCTCTCACGTTATATCGTGCCGGTGTATGATTACGTACTCGTTAGCGAACCGCTTTCGGCGGAGCAACGGCAATCGATCGGTTGGGAAGGCCGCCAGGGAGTCAGCGATTCGAGTAATCAGTTCCATTACTACCGCACCACCGCGGATGGACGGATCCTATGGGGAGGCTATGACGCGGTATATTACCGTAACAATGGTGTCGGCAAGCACCTGGAAGTTAATTATGAGGTCTTTGGTCGTCTGGCAGAGCACTTCTTTACCACCTTCCCCTCATTGGAAGGATTACGCTTCACGCATGCCTGCGGTGGTGCCATTGATACTTGCTCACGCTTTAGCCAGTTTTGGGGTACGGCACACCACGGGCACACCGCGTATGTGTTGGGTTTCACCGGGTTGGGGGTTGGGTCATCTCGCTTTGGCGCCCTGGTGATGCTAGACCTGCTCGCAGGCAGGTCAAATGACCGCACCAGGCTAGAAATGGTGCGTTCGAAACCGGTCCCGTTTCCTGGCGAACCATTCAGGTCCATCGTGATCAACCTGACACGCAAGTCTCTGGATCAAGCAGACCACCATGAAGGCCAGCGAAATTTGTGGCTGAAGCTGTTGGATAGCCTGGGCCTCGGTTTTGATTCTTGAATTAAATCACACTTCAGGGTTAAGTATCCTGCCAGGCAGAGGCTTCATCTAGGATTTTCTTAGCATCCTCACTCAATCTGAAGCCAACCGCGCCAAGATTATCTTCCAGCTGTTCCAGGCTGCGTGGGCCAATTATCGGGCTGGTAATTACTGGGTTGCTGAGGAGCCAGGCTAATGCTAATTGGCTGATCGATTTGCCATTTTCTCTGGCAACTTTCTCTGTTGCTTCGTGAATCGCCCAGCCCTTGTCAGTAAAGTATCTCTGTTTTACACCTTCGAGGCGAACGGTATCCGGATCAGGCTGGTTGAGACGGTATTTCTCCGTCAGAAATCCTGAGGCCAGGGGTGAATAAGGAATTACTCCCAGCCCGTATGCGCGACACACGGCCATTAAGTCACTCTCGAATTCCACTCGATGAACCAGGTTGTAACGTGGCTGTAGCGAATCATATCTGGCTGTGTGAAAATAGCGGCTTGTCCACAGGGCTTCCGTAAGGCGCCAGGCAGGGTAATTTGAGCAACCCATATAGCGTACCTTACCCTGGTGGACCAGGTCATCGAATGCACCCAGGGTTTCTTCAATGGGGACATTCCCATCGTAAGAATGGGCCTGGTACAGGTCGATATAATCAACTCCCAGACGTTTGAGCGACCCTTCAACGGCGTGCATGATATTTTTTCGTGACAGGCCTTCATCGTTTGGAGCACTACTCATTTTTCCACGCACCTTGGTGGCAATGACTAGCTGATCGCGCGGGATGCTCGCCTGCTTCATCCATTTTCCGATGATCGATTCAGCCACACCTCCGGGATTTCCTTCCACCCAGCGGGAATAGACATTGGCGGTATCGATGAAATTAATCCCCGCCTCGAACGCTGCACTTAGGATTTTTATTGAGAGGGGTTCATCCGCAGTCCAGCCGAATTGCATGGTGCCGAGGCACAGCTCTGATACTTTAAGACCCGTTCTTCCCAGTGATCGATATTCCATGAATTTCCTCCTATCCACTGATCAATATACCCGGTGATTACCCTATTTTAATAGTCCTTTTTGGTAAGCAAGCAGCACACCCAGCTGAAGGGAGCCATCGATGAAATCTCCATTCAGGATGCCCAGCAAGACATCGTCTACTGGCATGTGGATAATTTCTAATATCTCACCAGGCTCCAGACGCTGGCTGGTTTGCTCCAGCTGAGAGGCAAAGAACAGGTTAGTGGCTGCCTTGAGCACGCCTGGGAATTGGTTGTAATATCCCAACTTTTCGAGTTTGTGAGGGTAATATCCGGTTTCTTCTTCAAATTCCCGTCTGGCTCCATCGATAGGAATTTCACCCGGCTCAAGGTGACCTGCTGGTAGGTCATAGATCACCTTCCCCACCGGATGACGGTATTGGCGGGTTAGGATGATACAACCTTCGGCAGTGAGAGAGACAGTTGCAACTGCTTCAACTGGGCTGGTAACATAGAAATATGGGTGTTCTTGACCGTCATACTCCAATGTATCCAACTTTATTGTTGCATAAGGGTTATCGAATAGTGTTTGGGAATGGATTATCTTGATGTCCATATTCACCTCTACCAATCATATTACTTCTGAATTCCGGCCGAGGTCGTCACTTACTGGTCATTTCGTTCAGAGCCCATGGGAGAAATACTCCAATGGGCTCTGTTCGCATGCTTTAATTGGTACCTTGACTATGCCTTGACCGCCTGGAGGGCTTTTTGGATCTGTTCAAGGTGGCTTTGCATGTGATATGGGTTTTGTGCTACTTCGTAGACAAGTTTCCAGAACCGACCTTTGTGGACAAGAAAATCAGCGGGGACGCTTGCCAGAAATATAACCGTTTCAGCCTGAACTGCCTTGAGCTGGGTGATCAGACTTGCTTTTGTTGGGTAAATGCTCAGAGTAGCATCGATACGAGACTGGAGGTTGCCAGAATACTCATCATAAGCGCCTTCGGTTCCACTGATGATCTCACTAGCCCGATTTTGCCAACCGACCTCGCTCTGGATTAGATGGGCAAGGATATCATTAACACTCCATTCTTTTGGATTGGGCTGGTGAGCGCACTGTGCTTCGCTGACGCCATTAATGGCCGTTTCAATTTCAACCATGGATTGGCGATATTGCTTCTCAACTTCCTTTGATAACTCCTGATAGGATGCGGGAATAGTCGGAATTGGTCGTCCGGAAAGGGTCATATTTGCGGTGAGTTTATCAGCACCGCGGTAGAAGGTGACTTCCACAACATCACCGGCATGCTTCGTCCCAAGGATGGTGCCAAGTGTGGTACCAGCAATGAGCTCATGCCCATCGACGGCGATAATTACATCATCCTTTTGCAAGCCGACTTTGGCTGCTCCCATCCCTTCCACAACGCCATCGAGCCGTGAGCCGAAATCGACCGGGCATCCTAGCTTTTTTGCAATTGATGCATCGAAATCGCCTAGATAGATACCCAGCATGGGCCGGCGGGTAATTCGCAGGTCTGGACCTGCCTCAGTGACCGAAGCCAGGTTTTCCAAGGCACTCTGCCACTCCTTCTGATAAACCTTGGTAATTGACTCCCATTTTTGTCCCTTTCCCATACCGCGATGGGCGAGCTTTACCAGCGTGCCACCTCTGACTCCCTTCAGCGTTACATCTACACGTGTTTTGTGTGGCTCGCCTTTGCCAAACCAGGTGAAGGAGATGGATTTATCCGCTTTTAGTTCGAGATATTCCCCGCTGGTATAGTACTCTCCTGACCAGCACATATATAAATGACCACCCGGTTGGGCTGTTGCGGTGGCAACATCACACATCCAATCACGCAAGGCAGTTGAGCTGGTGAAATAATGGTAGATTTCAGCAGGTGGGGCTTTAATAGATTTTTCAAGTTTTACAGTTGACATGAACTCCTCCGTTTTCCTTATCCGTAATTTTACCTTATCGCTGGGCGTGGCCAGATGGAGAATATTCTCCACCTTTGCAGTGCTGTTCAGCGATCAGTAGGCTAATAAGCCAGCAATAGCCTCCTTAATTCGGGTGACATTGGGGATGACGGCATTCATCATATTGATGTTGTATGGGACTGGGATATCAGGTGCGGTGATACGCCGCACGGGTGCATCCAGAAAGGTAAAGGCTTGCTCGTTGATCGTAGCAATGATTTCTGCGGCGAAACCATTTGTCAGCGTGTCTTCGTGCACGACCAGTGCCTTCCCAGTGCGCTGCACATCCTCCAGAACACTGCCCACATCCCATGGAAGGATGGTTCGCAGGTCCAATAGGGAGATCCGCCCAGTGAAATCACGGGCAGCATCCTGGCAGATGTGCACCATTGCTCCCCATGAGATGATTGTCAGCTCATCCCCCTGCAGGAGATGGGTTGCAACCCCAAATGGTAGGCAGAAATTATCTCCAGGGTAAGGGCGGCGAGCCTCTGCACTGTCCAGCAGTGCCCGGTGCTCGAAGAAAAACGTCGGGTCATCCCCGCGCAATGCGGTGCGCAGCAAACCCACAGCATCTTCCGCATTGGATGGATAAGCAATCCGCCAGCCGATAAAATGAGCATAGACAGCCTCTCCTGAGACGCTATGCCACGGGTCCCCGGTCTTTTTTGCATAACCGACCGGCATGCGTACCACGACGGGTGCGGCAAAATGGTTTTGTGTTCGCCAGCGAAGTGTGCCCAGGTCGCTGAGCTGCTCATGGGCTGGGTCCGCGTACTTACGGAATTGGATCTCAGGCACCGGCAAGAGACCTGCAGCAGCCATCCCGGTCGAACGTCCGATGATACCGTCTTCATTCAAAGAAGTATCGAAAACCCTATCCACACCAAAGCGGGTCTGCATGCCCTGGGTTGCTCCATGCACGCCACCTTTAACCCCCACATCCTCGCCAAACACCAGGATGCGAGGGTTGCTAGACATCTCGGCTTCTAGGGTACGGCGGACAGCGTCCAGCAGGTTGATGCGAGCTCCTTGTGGCTCGGGGTCAGGTGAGCCGATTGAAAGCATGGCATTCATCGGGCGTAGCCCTCCCTGCAAGGGGCTTTCACCTTCATAATATACATGTTTCAGGGCAGTAGCAGGGTCGGGTTCCGGGGTGCTTTCCGCTTCTCGTAGTGCTTCCTGGAGCTCTTCATCCACCTGGTTTTCTAATGCCTGCCAGCCCGCATCATCTAATATTTCATTATTCAGCAGGTAGGATTGCAATTTGGGTAAGGGATCGCGTGAGGCCTCCTCCATGAGCTGCTCAGCTGATTTATATGCCTGGGTATCCACAAATGTGTGGCCAAGCAGGCGTGGCACGCGCACTCGCAGCAGGCATGGACCTCCCTCGACCCTGACGAACTGCACAGCTTCCTGGATTGCCTGCCAGGTGATGGCTGGATCAGTGCCATCGGCATCGATGGACTTCAGGTTTTCATAAACCGCCAGGTTGGCGGCAATATCGCCTCCAGGTGTCTGGCACAAGGAAGGCACGGAAAGACCGTATTCGTTGTCCTCAATAAAAAACAAATACGGGTACCACATGGTGGTAACGATATTCAGGGCAGCCCAAAAACCATTCGCAGCTACGGATCCTTCACCGCCGATGGCAACCGCCATTGCCCCATTCCAATCTGACTCTTCGAGCACCTGTGTATGGTACCGGATGGATTGCGCCCAGCCTGCAGCTGGCGAGTATTGTGCGCCAACATTCCCGGAAGTGGGTAATACGGTCAGCTTGCCCAATCCCGGCAGGTTGAACATCACGCCCGTGTCGCGCCCACCCGAAGGACCTGCAGCCCGAGCCATGCCTGCTGCCAGGGCCTCTGCTGCGGACATCCCTCTCGCCAGCATAAACGGCCTGGAACGGTAGTAAACGGTAGCCCCATCATGGGGGTGGTCGAGAGCCTGAGCCAGGAGTACCTGTGCCAGCTCGTGCCCCATAGCGGAGAACTGGTATTTTATCTTACCTTGCGGTGTGAGCTGTTGAATTTCCAGGCTATCCATCTTCCTGGACAGTAATACTTTATGTGCAACTTCAAGCCAGTTTGGTGATAGTGTTTGCATGCTTACCCCTTTTTGCTAGAAATGAACCCCCATCTGGAATACTCTAGACTAACCCGATGGGTGGCAGTGCTACTTCTGTAGCATCACGTTGATTGACCGCGTGAATTGCCGTCCGGCTACGATACCATAACCACCCGGTCTGAATCAATGTGCTGATCACAAACGACGCCAGGCCGATGTACAGACCGGCCACCTGGCCCCAGGTGACGCCCAAGGCCAAGGTGGCGAAATTCACTACAAGGAAGATAATCACGGCTTCGGTGATACCCCTGGTCTTATGGCTATGCAGGATTGAGCCCTGATACCACGATTGGAGAACCGCCAGGGCAGGCATTGGCAAGGTAAGCCAGATACCGGTTTGAGCCAGGGTTGCCAGATTATCGGGCAGGGCTGAAACGATCTTGAACCAGAAGCTAGAAAGTGGCGTCGCGATGATCAGTAGCCAGGCAATCGACGTCGCCAGGATCAGATTTACAGCAAAGGACCATAATTTACGGGCAGATTGGCTTTCATCCAACAATGCCACGACAACCTCGTTGAAAGAGATCCCAAAACTGCGGAAGATGAAAATCAGCCCGCTGACCACTGACCAGGCAGCTAACGATTCAAGTGGCTGGGGCATGCGGCTAAGGGCAGCTGCACCGATTGGCTGAACGAGCAACGATAAAAGTGAGGTCATGACCAAGGGGATATAGAAGGCAAAGAAAGTCCGTCTGGTCAGGATAGGCTGGACAGCTGGTGCAGGTTTCAGCTCCGTATCAAGCACCGGACGGACGATGATTCCTGAGTAAACAGCTTCACTGAGAACGCCTGCAGCCACAGCCGCGGTTGCCACCACTACACCAGGGATCGAATGGATGGAATATCCGATCGCCAGCACCAGGATATCGGCTGCCAGCCGGATCAGCGTCCCAGTGCTGACCGACTTGGAGTGTCCAAAACGGATCAATACACCCTGATTAAACCGTCGGTAAGCGATCGACCAGGTCCAAGGAAGCATGATCATCAAGCCGATGCGGGCAGGTTCAACAATCACCTGGGGCACGTCCATCAGCTGCTCAACGATGAAATAGTATAACGGAGTGAAGGCAATCAAGATATGCAGGACAGTCAGGCTTACGCCTGCCACCATCATGAAACGGCGGATTTTTATATACGAAGTCCAATCCTTGCTCAAGGCTGTAGAAGCTGCCAGCAGCATGATGATGGGTGATTCAATGATCAACGCCAGGGGTGTGATCACGCCACCATATGCAGCCAGGTTGATCTCAGGATAGGGCAAGCGGGCAATCACCGCACTGATCAATGGCAGCTCAATTGCCATCAGCAGCCAGCTGGCAGCTAACGGCCACCAGGTATGAAATATGCGTTGCTTAGAAAGCTGAGTTGATTGCGTCAAGCCAGTCGTCGCCCAGTCTGAGGATCAGGTGTGGGTAGTATAGCATTGGACAGTGATTACCAGTTAAGCATTTGATAAATAGGCAAATATCCGGCTACATTGGAGTAGAATTGGGATTTGCGATTGACTACTGCGTTTGCGAAGGAACGAGAGCGGGAAATTACAGGTATGCAACCAGAATCCATGATCATCCAAAAATCCTATTGGGTCATCCAAGGCCGTTTCAGAGCAGGAGAATACCCGGGATCTGTAGAAAATGATGAAGCGAGAGCCAAATTACGCTGGCTATTGGACCAAGAAATTTATGATTTCGTTGACCTGACCCAGCCGGGTGAGGATGGCTTGATCGCGTATGAAAGTTTATTGAGGAATGAAGCAAAAAAAGAAAATAAGACCGTCCGGTATACGCGATTACCCATGGCGGATTTCTCAACTCCTTCGCAGGAACAAGTGAAGAATGTATTAGGTAAAATTGAGCGTGCTCTGCAGGCTGGGGGAAACATCTACTTGCATTGTTACGGGGGCAAGGGACGTACCGGGACGGTGGTGGGCTGCTACCTGGCGGAGCATGGATATCCAGGGGAAAGTGCATTGCGCAAGATCGAAGAATTACGGCGTGGCGTACCTGATCATGAAAAACTTTCTCCTGAGACAGATGGGCAAAGAAAGATGGTAATCGAATGGAACAAGGGGTAAAGATAACAAATGTTGAGCTAGATCCGGGGAGGCAGGTGCGGGCCAAGGAATATGCCCGCCTCAACCGGCGTTTGATGGTCGTCGACATGGTGATAACGGCGATCTACTTTCTCGCCTGGCTGGTCCTTGGCTGGTCAGGGGCTTTAAAAGATTGGTTGATGCAGTACACATCCAACGAGTGGCTGCTAGTGTTCTTGTTTGTGCTAAGTATTGGTGGCATCCTGTTCCTAATCAACCTGCCGCTCTCATATTACCAGGGTTTCATCCTGCCCCATCGCTATGAGCTCTCTACACAAACAGTGCGCGGGTGGGTGATTGATCAAGTCAAGGGGATCCTTGTTGGAGGCGTCCTTGGGCTGATCGTATTGGAGATCATCTATGCAGTCCTGCGAGCCTACCCGACTTATTGGTGGCTGATCGCAGCCGCAATACTGCTTATTTTCAATGTCATCCTGGCTAACCTGGCACCAACGCTCTTGATGCCCCTGTTCAACAAATTTACTCCACTGGGCGAGGAACACGCTGAGCTGGCCGAGCGGCTGGTACAGCTGGCAAAACGATCGGGAACTTACGTTCGTGGGGTTTTCTCCTTCGATATGAGCAGGCGGACGAAAGAAGCCAACGCTGGTCTGACTGGGCTGGGGAATTCCCGGCGGATCATCATTGGTGATACCCTGCTGAAAGAGTTCAGTAGCGATGAGATTGAGACGATTATGGCACACGAGCTTGGCCACCAGGTGAACAAGGACATTCCCTTGAGTATCATTTTTGGGAGCATAACGACCCTGGTAGGTTTATACCTGGCTTCCCTGGCGTTGAATTGGGGTGTGAGTGCATTTGGTTTTTCAAGTTCAGGCGATATCGCCGCTTTTCCACTTTTCGTACTCGTGCTGGGTGTATTCGGGCTGGTAAGCATGCCTCTGGAGAACGGATTCTCACGCTGGCGGGAGAGCAAGGCTGACCAATATGCCCTGGCATTAACCCTCAACGGAAGTGCCTTTGCTTCCGCCTTACGCAGGCTGGCGAACCAGAACCTGGCTGATGCAGACCCTGAACCCTGGGTGGAGTGGTTGCTCTATTCGCACCCCGCAATCGGGAAAAGGATCGCCATGGCAGAGCAAGATGCACATCATAAGGGGAGTTGATAAACAAAAGAGACGCCGCGTGGCGTCTCTTTTTGTCGGAGTTTAGCTAGATTATTCGTAAGGTACGACAATCCAGAGGATCAGGTAAAGTAAGAAACCGGGGATACCCCCAGGGATCAGGGCAATTAGAAATGCCAGCCTGAACCAAAATGCACTGATCCCGAAGAAATCAGCCAGGCCACCACAAACCCCGGCAAAAATCCGATTTTTCCGTGAACGCCGTAGAATTTTCTTATCATTTATAGACATAGCCACCTCCATTAATAACCGTCAAGGAACGAATTCTCTACTTGTATTAACGCAGCATGACATAAAAAGTCGCGCTCATGATCTACCACTGGTTCCAATGGACGATTTCGCTTAACTCGCGCCGGCCACCTTTTTGAGGTGGGCGTACCATGGATTCGGCATCTTGCGGATAGCCAAACGAGAGAGCGAAGCGCAGGTGGAGGTCCGCAGGGAATCCAAGGATCTGGCGTGCTTTATCCCCGTCATAGATTGAAGCAATACACGAGCCGATCCCTAATTCCCAGGCTGACAGCTGCATGTATGCCGCAGCCTGCCCAATATCGAACAATAGCTGGAACTTCTCACCAGGGTCGGGATGGACAATCGCAACAGCCAAGGCAGCTCCAGCCAGGTGACTCGCATACATGCCACACTCAGATATGGCTTGAAGGGTTACTCGGTCGGTGATGGCGATAAAATGCCAGGGTTGTGAGTTTTTCGACGATTGGGCGCGCCTGCCCGCGTTGAGGATTGTCCGGGTAGCTTCTTCAGGTAGCGGTTGACCATTGAAATGACGGATGGCTCTTTTCAAGCGAATAGCTTCAGTAACATTCATGGTTTACCTCGTTTAAGAAATATTTATTCAAACAATAATTGTATTCCATCTTTGGGCAGCATGATCGAACATCCTAGCATAGTTTTGCTGATGATCAGGGATATGACAGGCATATGACATTTGATACTTTAGTTTATGACAACGCATTTGCTAAACTGATACCGTATTCGGAATTATATAATACCGATTCGGAACGATTATGCCACCTAGAAAATCACACCTCGACGAGCTTGATTACCAGATCATTCGACACTTGCATGCGAATGCACGCATTTCGGCGACAGAAATTGCCCGCCGAACCGGCTCAAATGAGCGGACGATCCGGAAACGCATCGATCACCTGGTTGAAGATGGGGTATTCCGTCTGACTGCCATAATCGAGCCTCAATACTTCGGCTATATCAATACAGCCGATATCTTTCTTGAAGCGGATCCCAACCATGAAAAGGAGATCCTGGAAGGCCTGCTGCTCCTCCCTGAAATTACTTATATTGCCTTCGGACAAGGCTCCAAGGATATCTCGATCGAAGCCCGTTTCAAGGATAATGATGAGCTTTTCACATTCCTGCACCATACCCTGCCTGAGTTACCCGGCGTTAAAGTGACCGGGTATGCCCTGGTGCCGCGCATCCTGCGTAATATCGATGAATGGTTCCCTCCCCGGGATGATTTTGGAATAACTGAATAACAAAATATTGGGAGAATGGTATGCTTTTGAAGCACTTCATTGACACACAAGATTTTTCAAAGGATGAATTACTTGACATCATCCAGCTCACCCGCCTGATTAAAACAGCCGATAAGCAAGGCTGCACCCCCAAACTGCTGGCTGATGCCTCGCTGGGAATGATCTTCGAAGAACCCTCGACCCGCACCCGGGTATCATTCGAAGTCGCCATGACCGAGCTGGGTGGGCATGCCCTATATCTGAAGCCGGGTGAGATTCACCTGGGCATACGCGAATCACTATATGACACAGCCCAGGTGCTTTCACGCATGTGTGATGTGATCATGGCTCGCACGCTTCAGCATGACACGGTGGTCAATCTGGCAAAACATGCCACGGTACCGGTCATCAATGGGCTGACCGATTATAACCACCCCACCCAGGTGGTCTGTGATACGCTGACCATGATCGAGCATATGCCGGATGGGAAGAAGCTTGAGGATCTGAACGTCACCTTTATCGGAGATGCAACCAATGTGCTCAGCTCGCTTATGCTGATCTGCACCAGGCTGGGCATGCATTTTACCCAGGCAGCCCCTGTGAAATACCAGGCTCCGGCGAAGTGGGTGGAGTGGGCACAAGAGAACTGCAAGGTATCTTCTGGTTCGGTCAGGTTGACAGATGACCCGGTTGAAGCGGTTAGTCAAGCGGATTTTATCTATACTGACCTGTGGTGGTGGGTCGGACAGGAAGAGCAGATCCCGGAACGAAGGGCTGCCTTTATGCCGAATTACCAGGTTAACCTGCAGCTCTTTGAAAAAGCGCCTGCACATTGCAAGTTCATGCACTGCCTGCCTGCATCGCGTGGCGTGGAAGCAACAGATGAGGTGATGGATCACCCCAGATCGATTATTTTCGACCAGTCGGAAAACCGCCTGCACACCGAGAAAGGCTTGCTGGTTTACTTTGTTTACCCAAGGTTACAACATCCCTCTGAAGCACTAAAGGCCTACCATAAAGGACAAGTTGAAGCCCACCTGCGAGCGGGTAAATAGGCATGCCACAACATTTTCTTGAGCTGGATGACTTCTCGAAGGATGAGCTCCTGCACATGCTGGAGCTTATCAACTTTCTTAAGCAGGCTGATCGCAAGGGGGTGAGCCCCCGCCTGCTGCGTGGCATGAGCTTGGGAATGCTCTTCGAATCCGCCTCGCTGCGTACCAGGCTATCCTTCGAAACTGCCATGATGGAGCTGGGCGGACATGCCGTCTATCTCAAGCCTGGAGAGATCCATCTTGGGGCGCGTGAATCGATTTACGACACCGTCCAGGTCCTTTCCCGCATGTGCGATGGCATTATGGCTCGCACTGACGCACTTGAGACCATGCAGGAGATCGCCCGTTGTTCAATGGTACCGGTAATCAATGGCATGACCGTCTACAGCCACCCAACGCAGGGATTGTGCGATGTATTCACCATGACCGAGTGTCTCCCTCAGGGTAAACCATTGGAAGAAATGAAGGTGGCCTTCATCAGCGATGCATCACCTGTGGGTTGCATCTGCACTTCGCTCAGGCAGATCCTGCCAGTGCTGGGATCACATCTGGTGGTGGCAGCCCCTGAAGCATACCAGGTGGAAGCCCAGGAAGCTGAGAAAACCCGCATTGCCTGCCTGAGTAGCGGGGCGAGCTTTACCATGACTGAGAATCCCATAGAAGCGGTCAGAGATGCCGACTTCATCGTCACCGATGTGTGGTGGTACCACGGTTATGATGATGAAAAAGAAGCCCGTTTAAAAATCTTCATGCCGAGATACCAGATCAACAAAGAGCTGCTTAAGCACGCACCAGCCCACTGCAAGGTTTTACACTGCATGCCTGCCAATCGCGATTACGAGATCACCAGTGAGGTGATGGATTCAGAATCTTCCATCATATTCGATGAAGCAGAAAACAGGTTCCACACCCAAAAGGCCTTACTGTTATGGTTCCTGTATCCCAACCGGTACGCTCCCAGCCCCGAATACCAAAAGTATATTGAAGGAGAGACTGAATCTTTCCTGCAAAAAAATATTCATTACTAAGGAGAATGAGATGACCGCAGAGATTTTGCCTGTACAGGCACCTAAGAAACCGCAATACAAGAAGGTGTTAGGCGCATTAGATACTTTCCTGTTCACGATCTGTGCACTGCTGTTCGTGGATACTGTCGCCCCAATGGCCTCCATGGGTCCGACTGCCATTACCTGGTTTGTGATCCTGGTGATCCTGTTTTTCATCCCTTATGGCTTGATTGTCGCCGAGCTCGGCTCTACCTACCCTGAGCAGGGCGGCATCTATGCCTGGGTGAAACGTGCCTTCGGCAACAAATGGGGAGCCCGCACCTCCTGGCTCTACTGGGTCAATATGGCCCTCTGGGTACCTTCCTCCTATATCTTTCTAGCGGGATTATTTTCACAACTATTTTTCCCCGGCATGTCCTTGGTCTGGATCATCGTGCTGGGTTTGGTCTTCACCTGGTTAATGGTCTTGCTAGGCATTATCAACCTGGGCGAGAGCAAGTGGGTGGTGAACGTCGCCTCGGTACTAAAGATCGTGCTCATCCTGGGAATCATCCTGGCTGGGATCATCTATGTGCTCAATGGCAGTGCCCCACAAAATGATGTCTCGCTTGGTGGCATCACTCCAGTGTGGGGCGATGCGCTGTTCTTCCTACCAGCCATCATCTATAGCCTGCTTGGCTTTGAGATGATGTCGGGTGCCAGTGAGGAAATGAAGAATCCCAAACGTGACGTACCACGGGCGATCATCACCGCTGCCCTGTTCATTGGCGTGGTTTACACCCTGGCGATTCGCTCGATGCTGGTGGTAATCCCCGTTGACAGCCTCGGCCTGATTACCGGCATGATGGATACCTTCTGGGCAGTTTTTGGCACCAGCGGTATTGGTGGAGTGATCGCCTTCATCTTCGGCTTGTTTGCCTTGTATGCCATTTTCGCCCAGACCGTATCATGGGCGATAGGTACCGTACGAACCTCCGCTCAGGCTGGTCAGGACGGTGAGTTACCGGCTTTCTTCGGAAAACTACGCTCCAGCAACCAGGCACCGATTGGCTCCTTACTACTGACGGGTATAGTCGCCTCGGTAGTCCTGATCATTTACGGTTTTCTGGCTACCAATGCTGAGGACCTGTTCTGGACATTATTTGCCTTTAGCTCGATCTTGTTCTTCATCCCTTACGCCATCCTTTTCCCAGCTTTTCTCGCGCTGCGGGTGAAGGATAAGGCTCAAGAACGAGCATATAAAGTACCTGGTGGTACAGTGGTTGGGTTTATCCTTGCCATCATCTGTGAGATCATCATTATCGGAGGAATAATCTTCTTCATTTATGTACCGGGTGAGCCAATCGACTGGGCGTATGCAGGGCCGGTGTTGATCGGGATCGTCGTCACGCTCATCATCGGTGAAATACTGCTCCTGGTACAGGGTAGGAAGAATAAGGTGGCATGATGGCGCAGGTATTCAGCTCGACACCCCAGGCAGATGGCTTCCGAATGCCGGCGGAGTTCTCTCCCCATGCCGGTACCTGGATGTTGTGGCCTCAACGCCCCGATAACTGGCGTATGGGTGGCAAGCCTGCCCAAAAAGCCTTCGTGGCGGTTGCCAGCGCTATCGCTCAATTTGAACCCCTCACGATGGGTGTCAACCATGACCAGTTCAGCAATGCTCGCCAAATGCTCCCTGCGAATATCCGTGTGGTCGAGATCTCCAACAACGATGCGTGGATGCGCGACTGTGGCCCGACCTTCCTGATTGATGAGAAGGGCGGGATACGCGGCATCGATTGGGTGTTCAATGCCTGGGGTGGGTTGTTCAATGGACTCTACTTCCCCTGGGACCTCGATGAGGGTGTGGCACCCAAGGTGTTTGAGATCGAGCAGGTTGATTACTACCGGGCTCCCATCGTGCTTGAAGGCGGTTCGATCCATGTGGATGGGCAGGGCACCTGCATGACCACCGCAGAGTGCCTACTCAGCCCGGGACGTAACCCTGACCTGGCCCAGGAGCAGATCGAAAGCCACCTTAAGGAATATCTCAATGTTGAGAAAGTATTGTGGATTCCCCGCGGTGTCTTCCACGATGAGACAACTGGTCATGTGGATAATATCGCCTGTTTCCTGCAACCAGGGGAGATCGCCCTGACCTGGACGGATGATAAATCGGACCCGCAGTATGAGCGTTCCGCAGAAGCTTACGATTACCTGATGTCCAATAGGGATGCGCGAGGCCGCAGGTTTGAGGTGCATAAACTACATCAACCTGACCCGATCTTCATCACCCCTGAAGAAGCGGATGGTGTGGATGCGGTAGATGGCTCCCTACCTCGCGAAGCAGGCGACCGCATGGCTGCCTCCTATGTCAATTTTTATTTTTGCAATGGTGCCGCGATCGTCCCGACCTTCGGTGATCGGCATGACAAGGCGGCATTGGATGCCCTGCAGACATGGATGCCTGAGCGGAAGATTGTGGGCATCCCGGCGCGTGAGATCTTACTCGGCGGGGGGAACATCCATTGCATTACCCAGCAGCAACCGCAGAGATAAAGGAATTTACTGTCAAACAAAAGCTATGATCGAGATAAGAAAGACCAGGTTTATCAGGCCTGGTCTTTTTTGATTATCTGGATGGGGATTTTATTGTGTTTTATAGCCCGATGGCTTTGTATAGCCTTTCCTTGTCAAGGTGGGCTTCTACCAAGGATTGGAATTGCTTAAGCTTGGCACTCTGGCCCAAGCGGGTTTTACCGAAAAATTTTTCGATCTGCTCGATGGTTTCCATGGTGTTGGTACGCACCAACAGCACCGAGATGCCAAACTCCTCAGCCTGCTTGATCACCAGTGGGCTTGGTCGCAGGTTGCCGGTTAAGATCAGGCAGGTGGTGGAGGTCTCCAAAGCAGCCAGCTGGATATCCGTCCGGTCGCCACCGGTGATCACTGCCTTGTTGGATGAGCGCCTGAAGCGGCTCAGGGCTGCTTCAGCCGTCATCGCCCCGACGGTCAGGTTTTCCACCAGGGCTTCAGTGCGCTGATACTTGGTGAGTACTTCAGCATCCAGCAATTTAATCAGCTCTCCTACCGTCAAGGCAGAGAGCCCGCGCACTTCCGGTAGCACTCCAAAGACGTTAACATCCTTCTTCTCCAGGAAGGGAACGGCGATTTTTCTGACGAAATCACTGGCATCTTCTGGCACACGGTTGATCAGAATCCCACAAAATGCCTCTCCCAGGCGCGCTTGGGTAGATAGCACGTCGTCTAGCATGCGCACTTCCTCACGGTACTTTGCGATGACCAGTGCTTTGCTACCAAGTTTTTTAACCACTCCTACCGTGGGCAGACCGACCACGTATCCTTCACGCAAGCTGCCCCCTCCCTCCAGGATAAGGATATCCTGGTCCTGGCTCGATCTCTGGTATGCCTGCGTGACTTTCTCCATCAGATCTTCCCGGTCGGGGTTGATCAGCCAATCCCGTAGAAACTCAGGTGTGATCACCACCGGCGAAAGCTCCCATGGCTCCAGAGAGAGGTTCAAAACATGTTTGACATACGCGGCATCTTCGTCTGCAATCTTGTTCTCAATCCGCCATGGCTGCAGGCTGAGTGGCTTGAGATAGCCGACCCGGTAGCCGTCCTGCTGCATCCGCATACCTAATGCCAGGCAGGTGGCGGTTTTCCCCGAAAATCTCTCTGCGCCAGTTATGTAGAGTGATTTCATCGTTTTTCCCTTTCCATACCACAAACCGACCTTATGACCACGATTTGGCTAAAGAATAAACCATGATAATTGCCTTATTTTAGAACCAGGCGCATATCCAGCGCTAAGGCCCCTTCGCCTTCATGGTAGACCATCAACGGGTTGATATCCATTTCGATGATTTCCGGAAAATCCTGAACTAGCTGTGAGACGCGCAGGAGGGCATCCACGATGGCGATTTTATCCATCGGCGGCTGTCCACGTACACCATCCAGCAGGGCATGGGCGCGTACTTGTTCCAGCATCTCCTCGGCTTCCTGGTGGGAGAGAGGGGCAACCCGGAAGGTGACATCCTTGAGCGTCTCAACATAGATGCCACCCAGGCCGAAGGTGATCAACGGCCCAAACTGGGGATCGCGATTCATCCCTACCAGGATTTCCAGACCTCCTGCGGGCGCCATCTCCTGGACCAGGCAGCCCCAGATGCGTGCTTCCGGGATATAGCGTTGAGCCCGGTAAACCATCAGCTCGAATGCGTCACGCACATCCGCAGCATTCTGCAAGCCGACCTTCACACCGCCGACATCGGTCTTGTGCAGGATATCGGGGGAGGCGATTTTTAAAACAACCGGGTAACCGATCTTGGCGGCGATGGCTGCAGCTGCCTCAGGAGTCTCAGCAATCTCGGATTGAGGGATACGCAGTCCGTATGCCTGCAGCACCTGCCGCGATTCAGCATCACCGATGGTCAGGCGGTTCTCAGCGCGTACCTTGTCAAATACTTTTTTCACTGCTTCCCGGTTGACCTTATACTGCTTATACTGGGGCGTAGGCCGGCTCTGTATTGAGCGGTAAAGCGCCATGGCGCGAAAGGCATTCGCAGCCCGTTCAGGGAATGGGTAATTCGGTACACCAAATTCGGTCAGGATGTCTATTCCCGACTTGATGCGGGCTTCACCCATGAAGCACCCAAGCACAGGAATGCTGAGAGTTTTTGCGATGGTGCCGATTGATCGGGCGGTCGCGTCAATCTCAGTCATTGCCTGGGGTGTCAGCAAGACCATGATCCCATCCACATTCGGGTCTTTAGCTACCTGTTCCAGGGCAAAGCGATAACGGTCTTGGCGAGCATCACCCAGGACATCCACCGGGTTGGCTGCACTGGCAGCATCCGGCAGGTATTGCTCGAGGGCATAAATCGTTTCCAGCTCAAACCTGGCTAATGCGAGGCCACTTTTTTCCAGAGCATCAGTAGCCAGTATGCCTGGCCCGCCGGCGTTGGTGATGATGGCAATACGGTCACCTTTTAATGGCGGCTGATAACCGAGGGCAAGGGCCATATCGAACAGGGATTCCATCGAATCTGCCCGCAGGATGCCGGCTTGCTGAAAAGCAGCCTGATACGCCTGTTCTGAGCCGGCCAAAGAGCCGGTGTGGGAGGATACAGCCCGCGAACCTGATTGAGTAACTCCAGACTTGATCGCCACCACCGGTTTTGCGCGGGTTACTTCCCGTGCAACCCGGATGAATTCCTGCCCGCTGGGCATACCCTCGCTGTAGATCAGGATGACCTTACTGTGATCATCCTTTACCCAGGTCTGCAACAGGTCGATCTCGGAAACATCGGCCTTGTTCCCCAGGCTAACGAACTTGGACAGGCCGAGTCGGCCTGCCAGGGCAATATCCAGTACCGCTGTACCCAGGGCACCCGACTGAGACATGAATGCCAGCGGCCCTGAAGGGGGTGTTCCAGCGGCAAAAGAAGCGTTCAATGGCGTATAGGAATCGATCACTCCCAGGCAGTTCGGGCCGATCAGGCGTAGATCAAACTCGTGGCAGATCTGTACCAGCTCGAGCTCCCGCTCCAGGCCTTCCTGGCCTGCTTCACGGAATCCGGCACTGATAACGATGGCAGAACGGATACCTTTCTGCCCGCATGTACGCAGCGCTTCTGGTACATGAGGATAAGGGATAACGATGACGGCTAAATCGATTGGGTCTGGCACTTCCATTACGGAAGGATACGCTTTGAATCCTAATATCTCAGCTGCGCTGGGATTGATGGGGTAAACCTTTCCTTTGCCAGAATAACCCCCATCTAATAAATTCTTAACGACAGCATATCCCAGCTTCTCGGGATTGGTGGATGCTCCGATCACTGCGACAGATTGTGGGGCAAAGAAGGCATCGATCCTGTTCATATATTACTTCGAAATATTGATAATGATAGTAGAGGTGTTGTTCATTGTGTTTAATGATAGGTTTATGGTAGCTCGGCGATCACCTTTTTCAAAGACCAATTGGGTAGCATTGGGGTAAAGGTGCGACTCATCTTTGATATATTGCCAGCCATTATTTGCCATGCCACTCTGATAAAAATCCAGCACATAAGAATATGCGCTTGAGCTGGTATAGAATATATATTGACTGGAACCGAAGTAATTAGCCATTTGCTGGTGCTCGAGCAGGGGGATGTCAGACGGTGGCTCACCGGACGGAACTTCCTGCTGGATGGCTGCCTGTGCAGTCTGAACAAGATTTGGATGGTCGGTAGCAGCGGATTCGAGGGCTCTCAAGAGTGGAGCAGACTGAGTACCAATCGCTTTTACGGTTGCCAGTACACCAGGATGCTGGGTCTCGAGTGCCTGGGCTGTCTCGATAATCGAGCTCCCAAAACTGATAACGCCACCTACCTCAGTTTTCAGAGCACTAGCCGTCTGTTTGGCTGAAGAAGCTTTTTGAATGATGCCAGGAAGAGAACAAGCGATGGAGACCGTCATCACCAGCAAGATGAGCAAGCACAAGGGTGTTTTCTGGTTTATGGTAACCTCCACCGTTTCCCTCATCAGGATAGTGCCCCCAGGATGCCATCCGCCATGGCCTTAAGACCTGCCGTATCCTCCAAATCCAGCCATTGCAGCATCAGGCGCTGCACGCCTGCTTCCTGCAGTTTACGGCACTGCTCAACGATCTCACCTGGAGTGCCAACCACCAGGCCTCGCTCACGCAAGTCGCTCACAGTCCGCTGACCATGCGTACGTATGTTGACCTTACGTTCCACTTCGCTGAAATCGCTGCCGAAAACACAGCCAACGGTCAGCGATCGGCGGACGTCCGTTACCGAGCGACCTTGAGCCAGTAAAAGCTTGTCAAGAAGGAAATTCAGGCGTTTGAATTCTACTGCCGTGGTAAATGGGGCGTTCCATTCATTGGCAAATTTGGCAGTCAATGGTAATGTGCGCTTTTCGCCGCTCCCACCCACCAGGATAGGTGGGCCTCCAAGCCGTTTTGGCCTGGGCAAGAGAATCGCCTCTTGTAGATGATAATAGTTCCCAGAAAAATCCACTGGCTGGTCACTCTTCAGTAATCTAGAAATGACTTCCAGGCCTTCTTCGAAACGATTAAAACGTCGTGGTTTATCCAGCAAATCCCACCCGAAATTGGCATGCTCGCGTGCCTGCCAGCCAGCTCCGACCCCAAAGGACAGACGGCCTCCAGAGAGGTCGTCCACCGCAGTGGCCATACGTGCAAGGAAAGCAGGGTGGCGAAAAGACAGTGGAGAAACCAGAGGGCCGAACTCAATCCGTTGGGTGTGAGACGCCAACCAGGTCAGTGAAGTCCAGCATTCCAAGCTATCCAGATCGGGTGGGCTGGCGTTGGTGAAGTGGTCGGAGCGGTAAAGACCTGCGTAACCACAGGCTTCAACGGTCGCTGCAATGCGTTGCCAGCGCTCCCAGTTGAGGCCATTTTGTCCTTCAATCATGATGGCGATCTCAATCATTCCCGGATCCCTTACTACGCATAAATCACCAAGAGATCTGCGCCTCTATTCCTGTAGTTGCTTGTTTTCGTTGGTGGAATGTTCCGGCATCAGCAGTGTGATCCCCTGCAGGAACAAGCCAATCTGCAGAATCATCAGCAGGAGGATGATGATCGTCAGGATGGTTGCCAATCCGGTGATCCAGCTGGTTAAATTCGCCCTGGCGTTAGCTACGGTAATTTTTAATGAAGCCACTTGAGACCGGTAATTCTTGATCGTTGCTCGCGCGTCTGAAAGGTTATTATTTATATTGCTGATCTTGCTATCAAGCTCGTTCACCTGGTCTGTCAACCCCTGGACGTTGGATATGGTGGTATCCAGGTTGGTTTGAAAATTCATGAGGGATTGCTGGACCGGATCAAGGCTGGAGGATACGTTGCCAATGGCTGTGTTTAAGGGGGTACCCGGGTTATACTGCAAGCCCAGTAGGGGCACGCTCGCAATGCTGCTGAGCACGTTATCAATCACCTTGGCACTGGATTGTGCAGAGTTCAGTGCAGTCTGAGTATTGGTGATGGTATTGATTAAATCCTGCCCAACGAACTGCCCCGCCGAATCCATAAAATCTGTTGTGCTCTGCATGGTCTGCGCCAATGCTTTGCTGGAATCATTGAGCAATAAGGTGCTGGTATATACATTCGATACCACTTGCTCAATGATATATAACCCTTCATCCGTGGTTTGAAGCAATGTCGATGTGTGGTCAAGACCCACCTGCAGGCCATTGATGACTGGCTGACGATAATTCCACACCTGGAATAGCATAAAAATGCTCAGGAGGAAGCCCAATGCTGTGATACAAATTAATACCACTCCAATAACCTTTTTTACTGTTGGACTCATTCGCTTTCCTCCAGATGATCCATTTTCGATTGCTTTGTGAGATTCATTTTACCACTAAGCTGAGGCGGAGCGTTTCAAGATAAGGATACTCTCTGATAAACCTTCCCAACCGGCATGCAAAGGGGATTTGTTGTTATAATCTCAGGATGCATATTTTGGTTACCAATGATGATGGGGTAACTGCCCCAGGATTGCTCACCCTGGTGCAGGAAATGCGCAAGCTTGCTACCGTGAGCGTGCTTGCACCAGACCGTAATTGGTCTGCCTCAGGGCATGTAAAAACCATGCACCGCCCTTTGAGGGTGAAAGAGACCCAATTAGCCGATGGCTCACCAGCCTGGGCGTCAGATGGGGCACCTTCCGACTGTGTGGCACTTGGATTATTAGGCTTTATTGCTGAAAAGATTGACCTGGTTGTATCAGGGATCAATCCGAACGCGAATATCGGGCATGACGTGACCTATTCGGGCACGGTCACGGCAGCCATGGAGGCTGCCATTGGGGGTGTGCCCGGTATTGCTTATTCACTTCACGTTCCTGTAGAAGCCCAGGCTGCCGTCGATTATGGTCCGGCCGCCAGGGTTGCCAACCGGATCGTAGCCACTCTGGAAAGGGAAGGTTTTACACCTGATCTCCTTTTGAATGTAAATATCCCCTATCTACCAGATGACAAGATCAAGGGTATCCTGGTGACCAGGCAAGGCTTGCGCGTGTACCGTGACCGGCTTGACCGGCGGGTAGATCCACGCGGCAAGCCCTACTACTGGATCGGTGGAGATTCTCCCACGGCTATACCGGATGAAGGTACGGATTATGGTGCCCTGGAACGTGGTTATGTCTCGGTTACCCCTCTCCACCTTGACTTGACCGATTTCCATTCTATGGATGCTTTGATGAATATCCGCTGGTAGGGAAAACTCACCCCTTTTGCCCTTGACATGTGGAAGAATCGCTGTAAAATCGGGCGGAGTGAAATATTGCAAATTACTCTGCTTCGTTGATAAATATCGCCCAGGAGCGCTCGCTCCATTGGGCGATTTTTTTATAAAAATGGAGAGCCCTAGCGGCTCTATTTTTTTGCCCATGGGGAGACCGGCATGCTAACCTTACCCGGCCTGATTGACCCGCACGTGCACTTCCGGGAACCGGGGGGCACACACAAGGAAGATTGGGCTTCAGGCACGGCTGCAGCTTTGGCGGGGGGTTTTACCACCGTCCTGGTTATGCCCAATACCCGCCCACCAGTGACCAACCAGGAGACACTGGCACTGGCGTTAGAAGCAGCACAGTCCAAGGCACGCTGCGATTATGCGCAATTCTTAGGCGCTGGGCCCGACAACCTGGATGATGCAGCTGCACTGGGTAGCAGCACAGCTGGCTTGAAGATGTACCTGGACCAGACCTATGGTCCACTACGCCTGGATGACATGGTCTTGTGGATGGAGCATTTCAAGCGTTGGCCACGCGCTTTGCCTATCGTTGCCCATGCAGAAGCCCGCACCATGGCTGCAGTCATCCTGCTGGCAGCAATCTTTGACCGTTCAGTGCACATCGCCCATGTTTCCTTGCGGGAAGAGATCTTGCTCATCCGCCAGGCGAAGGAAAAGGGCATCAAGGTCACTTGCGAAGTGGCTCCGCACCACCTTTTCCTCACCAACCAGGATATCCCTAAAATTGGTGAAGGGTTGAGTGAAGTGCGGCCTCGCCTGGCTTCACCGGTAGACCAGCAAGCTTTATGGGAGAACCTGCCAGTGGTCGATTGTTTTGCCACTGACCATGCGCCTCATACCCTGGATGAGAAGTCTGGGCAAAACCCACCACCGGGCTTCCCAGGCCTGGAGACTGCCTTACCGCTAATATTAACCGCGGTGAGCGAAGGAAGGCTGAGCCTGGGTGACACCATCCAGCGCATGGTGGTCCGTCCAAGGCAGATTTTTCATATTCCTGAGCAGCCCGAAACGAGAGTAGAAGTAGATCCAGACGCAGAGTGGGAAATTGCCGCCTCTAATACATTTACCCGCTGCGGCTGGACTCCATTTGAAGGGCGAACAGTTCGCGGGCGCATCAGGGAAGTTGTGCTGCGTGGCAAGGTGGCCTTCCGGGATGGTGAAGGCCTTGCGCCTCCTGGCTCAGGGAGAAACATCAGAGAAATCGCAATATCAGAATAATTAACGAAAAGGAGATATCATGATGACCAATAACACCCAATCTGTGCACCAGCAAAACGCCCACCTGCCCTTTGGTGACCAGCGAACTGCACCCTGGTATGGTAAGGATATCATATCTGTGAAGCAATTCTCACGCTCCGACCTGGAATATATCTTCGAAGTAGCTCACGAAATGCACATGATGGTGGATCATGTAGGGACATTCGACCTTTTGAAGGGTAAAATCTTGGCCAGCTTATTCTACGAGCCGTCCACGCGAACTTCTTCATCCTTCACATCTGCTATGGAACGCCTGGGAGGGAGTGTTATCCCCATCAATGAGGTACGCTATTCTTCGGTTGCCAAGGGTGAGTCGTTACCTGATACCGTCCGAACCCTGGAGTGTTATGCGGATGTGATCGTGCTGCGCCATCCTGAAACCGGTTCTGCTGCACTGGCGGCCCAATATGCCAGCAAACCCATCATCAATGCTGGTGATGGTATTGGTGAACACCCAACCCAGGCGTTGCTGGATACCTTCACTATTCGTGAAGAGATGGGTGTTATCGATGGTCTGACTGTCACCATGCTGGGTGACCTCAAATACGGTCGCACGGTCCATTCACTTGCACGCCTGTTATCCTTATACAATGTACGCTTGAATTACATCGCTCCAGAGATCCTGCGTATGCCTGCTGAGATCGTGCAAGAACTCCCCCGCACGATGGCCCAGAAGGAATATAGTAACCTGGAGGAAGTATTGAAGGAAACCGATGTCTTATACGTGACGCGCGTCCAGAAAGAGCGCTTTGCCAGTGAAGAAGAATATGAAAGTGTACGCGGCTCTTATGTGATTACACCTGAGCTGATGAAAGCCGCCAAGCAGAATATGATCGTCATGCACCCGCTCCCACGTGTGGGAGAGATCAGCATGGAGTTCGATAGTGATCCACGGGCCGCATACTTCCGCCAGATGGAATACGGGTTGTATGTCAGGATGGCTCTACTGGCTATGGTTTTGGGAAAGGCTTAAGCATGGGCTTTTTTAGCAAGCTGGAGCAAAGGTGTAAGCGAGCAAATTCCCTCCTGTGTGTTGGCCTTGACCCCCACCCAACCGACTTAGCGACCCCTACGGTAGATGGTCTTCGGGATTTTTGTTTGAGATTGATTGAGGCAACCACCCATGTCGCCGCAGCTTACAAACCCAACAGCGCATTTTTTGAAGCTTTTGGCCCAGAGGGGATGGCAGTCTTGCAGGAGATTATTGCCAGCATCCCACCTGAAATCCCGGTCATCCTGGACTTCAAGCGTGGCGACATTGCATCGACTGCCCAGGCGTATGCAAAAGCAGCATTTCAGGTGTATAAAGCCCAGGCAGTCACCATCAACCCATACCTTGGCTACGATGCCATTGAGCCTTTCCTGCTTGATTCGGAAAAGGGTGTCTTCTTATTATGTAAAACCTCCAATCCCGGAGCCAGCGATTTACAAGATTTATGGGTGGTCGAGGACCCAGAAGATGATGTTGATGCTGGGTGTATAGCACTATATGAAAGAGTAGCCCTTCTAGCTCACACATGGAATTCTAAAAACAACCTCGGATTGGTCGTCGGAGCCACACAGCCTGAAGCCCTTGAACGGGTCAGGCATCTTGCGCCAGACTTGTGGATCCTGGCGCCCGGAATTGGTGTGCAAGGTGGCAACCTGGAGCAAACCTTGCGCGCCGGATTAAAACCGGATGGATTGGGTTTGCTTCTACCTATCTCGCGGGCTATCTCACAGTCTGACAACCCAACAAAGACCGCTGAAGGTATTCAACGTCAGATCAATGCAGTTCAAGAAGAGATCCTCTCGAAACCATGGGTATCGAAAGCTGAGAGGATCCATCCAGACCCATCTGGAGATATCGCAGAAATTGCCGATGGATTACTCGAAGCTGGCTGCCTTAAGTTTGGTCAATTCACTTTGAAATCAGGTCTGGTGTCACCCATCTATATCGATCTACGCCAGCTGGTTTCGTATCCGAAGTTGCTGGAGAAGGTGGCAAAGGCATACATCAAAATACTAAAAAAACTGTCTTTCGATCGCCTGGTTGGGCTGCCATATGCCGCGCTGCCGATCGCCACTGCAATCAGCTTGCAGGCCGGCTGGCCAATGATTTACCCGCGCAAGGAAGCAAAAGCTTACGGCACAAAGGCTGAAATCGAAGGGGAGTACAAAGCGGGTGAGACGGTTGTGGTGATTGATGACCTAGCTACGACCGGCGGGTCAAAATTCGAATCAATCGAAAAACTATCTTCAGCAGGCTTGATGGTGAAGGATATCGTAGTATTGGTCGACCGCCAATCCCGTGCATCCCAAGCCCTGGACGAAGAAGGCTACCAGCTGCATTCGGTAGTCACTCTAACCAATCTACTGGATCATTACGAGCGGGCCAAAAAAGTAGATGCAATTAAGATCGCAGAAGTACGCCAGTTTTTAAAATCGAGCCAGTGAAAATCTATCCATACTTCCGGGCATTGCTCTTCTGTCTGAATCCAGAGGCAGCCCATAAACTGACTCTTTATGCCATTCGCATAGCAGGTGGATTTAAGCCTACCGCGGCGGTGCTTCGTGCGATTTACCAGCTGCCAGCAAGACCGGTTCAGGCATTCGGGCTGAGTTTCTCAAACCCGATCGGACTGGCTGCCGGCTATGACAAAGATGGGTTGGGTTGGCGAGGGTTGGCTTGCCTGGGGTTTGGCCACATTGAGATCGGCACAGTTACCCCACAGCCTCAGGTGGGAAATCCCAGGCCCAGGTTATTTCGGTTGCCAGAAGATAAGGCTTTGATCAATCGTCTGGGCTTCCCAGGACTCGGGGCTGAATTCGTCATGAATCAGGTGAGGCAACCCCGCCCAAAAAACTTGATCTTGGGGTTAAATATTGGTAAAAACAAGGATACACCCCTCGAGAGCGCTATTCAAGATTACCTTTTTCTGCTTAATTCATTTTTTACTATAGTGGATTACATAACAATCAACGTGAGCTCTCCCAATACGGTTGGATTACGCCAACTCCAGGAACGGCAAGCACTCGATCAATTACTTACGGAGATAATTGTATGCAGGAAGGGCCTGATAGAAAAATCTGGGCAAACACTACCCATCCTGGTCAAACTAGCGCCAGATTTAACCGATGACCAGCTGGATGATGCCCTGGATGTGATTTTGGCCAATCATATCGATGGAGTGATTGCTACCAACACAACTTTATCGCGCCAAGGGGTGTCAAGTCCGTTGAGGTCAGAGCAGGGAGGTTTGAGTGGTAAACCACTGTTCGAGAAAAGTCTGGCGATGGTTGAGAAGATTACTCGGCGAACTTCCGGGAAGCTGCCGGTGATCGGCGTGGGCGGAATCTCTGACGCAATCGGCGTCCACAAGATGATGGACGCCGGAGCAGTGCTTGTTCAAATTTATACGGGCCTGATCTATGAAGGGCCTGGATTGGTGAAGCGTATTCTACGTGATTTGTAGCTCAAGAATCTAAGTGCAACACTCCCGCAATTATTAAAAAACGCCTTTTCAAAATTACGGCATTAAGAAGTTGAACCGCCAGGCACCCGTATTTTCCTGGGTAGGCTGGGTAGAGACGCCAACAACCTGGAACCAGGTCGATCCCGGTTTGAAGGGGAACGCTGTTCCATCGGGAAGGGTCAGGTAAAGAACAGAGTTGATGTTGGGGCGATTCCACACCAGCTGGTACATCTGCCCATCCCTAAAAGCGTATGCGGTACCGGTTCCACTTAACAATATATCGATGATCTCATTCGGTGGCTGCTGGTAATACTCATGTCTCACCAGCACGATGACAACATTCGATGCACTTATCTGCTGTTTATTGAGCCGGTCGGTGAGTGGGGTGTACTCCTCGCCCTGACCGGTATCGTAAGTATTATCCTGGAAACGCATGTATTTGCTCGATGCCGGGTCATAATCCCAGCGGGTGTAGTTATCGCCTGAGTAGCGTACATAAACTTGATTGCCAGCCACACCATTCGATTGGATTGCTGGATTGAAGGTCATGCCATCCAGGTTTTGACGGGAATTACTCACTCCATGAGCTGTGGTATAGGCTGTCATCATGGCGGTATCACCTAGCAGAAGATCATAAGTTGCAGGCTCAAAACGACACATGGGGTCAGTAGTTGTAGGTGGACATGGAATAGGATTCCCCTCCAGGATCAAGCGGTTGGAGAAATCCGAATTGAAGAAACGCTGGTTGATCAATGCATCGGCACTACCATATGCTAATATGCTCTGGTACATATGCACCAGCTCATAATCTAGCATGCGGCCAGAGCGGATAGGGCCGACCAGATTGGCGTTGTTACCGTAGAAAATGGCATGGAATCGTGAATAACCACCGTTGTGATAGTAATCATAAACAATGTCAGCGAGCGATAATCCCCATGGAGGCCGGTTGGACGAACGTGGGACAATATTGACTTTGATAGCCACTGGTCGCCGCTCGAGCAAGGTTGGGTCGCTTACGACCAGGCCAGTCAATGGGTCGACATTGGCAGGAAAATTCGCTGGACCATAGACCACCGGAGTTGGAGTCAATGAAGGGGTAGGTGTTTCAGTGACCGTCGGAGTTAAAGTAGGGGTGCTGGTGTCGGTTGGAACCGGGCTGGGGGTCACGGTGTCGACGATGGGAGAGGGAGTCAGGGTCGGTGCAGGCTGGCCTAGAATCTGACCACAACCTGTAAGCAAGATGATGATTACAAAGCCAATGAAGATAGGTTTTACCATAGAGCCTCCGAGGATAAATCAAACGGCAATCATACCGCATTCGTCTATATTTGCCAATTCTATACACATCAACATCATAATAAAGAGACGACAACACCAGTGTTAAAAAAACAACCAAATTGCGTACAGTTACGTATACTGATAGAATAAGCTATTGACGCTCAAAGTGGATATTGAGGAGTTCATTCGATGGATATATTTTCAGCTTTTGGTCTTTCAGCAAGTGCGGGGTTAAATGCATATATCCCTCTCCTGGTTGTAGCATTATTATCAAAATTTACCGACTTAATCACATTAAGTTCACCATGGGACACCCTTGAAAGCTGGTGGGTGATTGGAGTTCTGGTGCTCTTATCGGCTGTCGAATTCTTCGCCGATAAAGTTCCGGCGGTCAATCATGCCAACGATATCATCCAAACTTTAGTACGGCCGGTCGCCGGTGCGATATTATTCGCCTCAAGTGCCCATATTATTACTAAAATTCACCCGGTACTGGCGATGGTCATGGGCTTGCTGGTGGCAGGCACTGTCCACGCAGTGAAGTCATTGGCAGTTAGACCTGCAGTCACTGCAACCACTGGAGGGGCTGGTAATGTTCCTGTCAGCGTCGCTGAAGATATCACTTCTACCATCTTATCGGTCATCGCCATCGTATTACCGGTGCTGATCGCCGTGTTGTTGGTGATGCTCGGAGCCCTTTTTGTTTGGTTGATCTGGCGTCGGATCAATCGCGAACGCCGAGGTGATCAATACCCACAAGTTCGATGACGAAATATCCCTTGTTTTTACAACTGGCTCACCGCATCCCGGTGTCGTAGCTGATTTTTACTCCGGTATACTGGTCTGCGGTAACATTTACGATCTGGTCAGATGCTTGAGGCAGGGGTGACCCGGAAATGGGGTGTAAGGTATATTCGCCAGCTGGCAGGGGAAGCTTGAAATATCCTTCCATGCTTGATTGAACCCTGGTCGCTTCCTGGTTGTCAGCGTCAAGGATCGAAATTGTTGCCTGGTAAGGCTGGTCCTGGCAGTGGGTGTCTCCGACTAGTACTGGGCCGGGGCAAACAGGACCAATCGTCACCCATCCCTCAATACCACTGGAAGGTGGTGGCGTGGGTTCGGTTACTGAGATTTGAGTGCAAGCACTCAATGGCAGCAATAACATCACGAGGGCGAGGAGTATCCGTTTTGGCATAGGAGAGTCTTTGCGTGATCATATCTATGACGATTTACCCTGCCCTTCAGTTCCAGCTTCTCAACAAGGAGGAAAGATGATTTGTTGGTTTATTTTTTCGAGAATACTTTTAAGCTGTTTTGGGGTGTGATGCTTAGGTTGATTTGAGTGCCTGGTACTGGAAGCACCTCGGAAAAGGGGAATTCAAAGGTGAGTGGGAATTGGTTCACAATAATGGTTGCTCTCTGGCGGCTACCGCGGAAGGATGTCGCTTCTAATTCACCCCTGATCGTATACGGTCCAGCGTTATCCAACCGGGCGGTATCTGGACGGACCAAAAGGGTCACATCCCCCGATAAAGCTGTGTCGAACGGGATATTTCCCAACTGCGAAATGATTTCGGTCCGTCCTGCTTGCCTGACTACCCTGGCTGGGACCAGGTTGGTCATCTCGAGGAAGCGCGCCACGAACAGGGTGGCTGGATCGGTGTAGATGGCCTCGGGAGTGCCAATCTGCTCGACCTGCCCTGCGTTTATCAAAATGACACGGTCGGCGATGATAAAGGCTTCCTCCTGGTCATGAGTGACGTAGATAGCCGTCTGGTGCATGCGATGCAAGATATCTTTAAGCTCGACGACCAGTCGCTCACGCAGGTTCCGGTCGAGTGAGCCGAGGGGTTCATCTAGCATCAGCAGATGGGGGTGAGGTGCCAGGGCACGGGCTAAAGCCACCCGCTGTTGCTCGCCACCCGAAAGCGTGTTTACATCACGTTTCGAAAAATCGGGCAATCCCACAAGGGTCAGCATCTCCTTCACCCGTTCGTCCATTGTGGATTCATCGAGGTGCGCCATTTTCAATCCGAACGCGACATTCGTATAGACATTCATGTGCGGGAAAAGGGCGAAATCCTGGAACATTAAGCCAAAGCCACGTTGATGGGGTTGGATGTTATCCAACGCTTTTCCATCCCATAATATCTGTCCCTGGTCAGGAATCTCAAGGCCGGCAATCACATTGAGCAAGGTGGATTTTCCGCACCCACTCGGACCCAGCAATGCCACAATCTCACCGGCATCCACGCCAAACATAATCCCTGCTAATGCCCGGGTAGTGCCGAATGATTTGCTTACTTCTCGTATCTCCAGAATCGCCATAAGCTCAATCCTCATCCCTGAACTACATTAAAACTCGCCGATATCCCCTATACGTAACCGGTCGATAAGAAGCATGCCAGCTCCAGCAACGAGCATCAGGATGGTGCTCAGCGCTAAGGCCTGGCCATAATTCATCTCCCCTGGTCGTGAAAACAAGCGGTAGATTGCTATCGGCACAGTGGGGTACTCCGGGCGGGCAATCAAGGCTGTGGCACCGAACTCACCTAGGGATATGGTAAAAGCAAAAGCAGCTGCAACGATAAGTGAACGGGTTATCAATGGCAGGTCAATAAACCTGAGCACAGAGCTCGGCGAGGCACCCAGCATGGCTGCCGCCTGGCGTATGCGTGGCCGGATGCTGCGCAGGGCAGGGGTAAGGTTACGCACAACGAATGGAAAAGCCACCAGGGTATGAGCCAGTGGCACCAATAACAATGAAGAGCGCAGGTCAAGAGGTGGTTTGTCCAGCGCAACGATAAAACCGAGGCCCAGTGTGACTGCGCTTGTGCCAAGAGGAAGCATCAGCAAAGCGTCGAACCCCCGGCTCACGGGTGATGTCTCTGCTCGTGACAGGGCCAATGCTGCCGGGAAACCCAGCAGCAGTGCTAAAACGGTGGTTGCTGTGGCGTAACCCAGGGAGACGACGATGGCGGTCGTAGGGGGTGCATAGAATATCGATTGGCTGGTATTGCTGAATAGTGCCCGGTAAAAATCGAGGGTGAAGCCCGGTGACACGACGAACTGCTCACCCCGGTTTGGTTCTAAGTGGGTGACCGATCGAACCATCAAGGCTGCCAATGGTAAGATCAGCAAGACGAGCAAAGTAATAATGATAATGCCAGCCATCACCTTACTACGTAGAGTGGATAATCTACGTTGGGTTACGCGGCGAGATTTTAGGGAAAGTGGTATGGAAAGTCGGCGGAGTAATCTTGTATAGATGATGGTTAATCCAAGAGTGCATATTAACTGGATGATGCATAACACCGCTGCCAGAGGCAGGTTGAACAGGCTGATGGTCTGGTAATAGATCTCTACTTCCAATGTGGCAAAGCGGGGCCCACCCAGGATGAGGATTACACCAAAAGAGGTGAAATCGAAGATGAAAACCAGCAGGGCTGCAGCTACAATCGCAGGAGCAAGCAAGGGGAAGGTTACTTTCCGAAGCGCTTGCCAGCGGCTAGCGCCTAACATGCGCGCCGCCTGTGAGAGGCGTGGGTCAAGATGTGACCAAAAATCACCCACCATCCTCAGCACAATGGTCGTGTTATAGAATACATGTGCCACCAGAATTGCTATCAAAGTGTTAGTGAAGTGGATTGGAGAGGTGCTCAAGTGAAATGCTCGGGTCAACCCGATATTTATCCAGCCATTTGGTCCCAAGAGAGCGTTGAACGCAGCTGCCACTACCAGGGTGGGCATCAAAAAGGGAATCCCGGTCAGTGCCTGGAGGAGTGCTTTGCCTTTGAACTCGTAATGAGCGAGTAAATAGGCTCCGGGCAAACCCAGCGCAAGCGTCAACAAGGTAGATAGAATAGCCTGCCAAAAGGTGAAGATCACCACTCGCCACGTGGCAGCTGAGTTGATCGCCTCGATGAAGGGTGCAAAGATGCTCCCCGCAGATCGCTCAAGGCTCAGCTTCAGGATGCTCCCCATGGGGTAGAAGTAAAACACCAGCAAGAAGCATAGTGGTGCTACCCACAGCAGGATAACAGTGAGAGTGCAAAAGCGCTGAGAGCTCACTTCAATACGGTCTCAGTCCAGGCGTTTATCCAGGCCTCCCGGTTAGCAGCGATATCCTCCGGGCTGACGTAAGCTGGATGGGCAGGTGTTACCAGGAATTTCTGGAATGTGTCGTTCAGCTTGGTGTTCTGATTGACCGGGAAGACATACATCTGCTCGGGCATATCTTCCTGGAAAGTCTTAGAAAGCATGAAATCAACCCATTTTTGGGCCAGGTCCAGGTTCTTGGTGCCACGCAAGATGCCAACAAACTCGATCTGCCGAAAGCACGAGCCATCACCGGTTACCACCCCTGTCTCAGGCGCTGTAACGGGGGTCTTCGATCCGATCACCTCGAATGCCGGGCTGGAGTTATAAGAAACAACAATCGGGCGATCGCCACCCCAGCGGCTAAAATTGGTGTAATACGCAGTTTCCCAGTCGTTCACTACGAGGACGTTATTCGCCACCAGTCCCCGCCAGTAATCCAGGTACTTGTCGGTACCAAAATGACCGATAGTGGCTAAAAGAAATGCCAATCCGGGTGAGGAAGTGGCGGCGTTCTCCACCACCAGCAAGTTCTTATACTCGGGCTTGAGCAGATCCTCAAGGTTTTGCGGAGGCAGCAAGTTGTGGACAGCGAAATACACCTTATCATAGTTCAGGCATACGTCGCCCCAGTCCACTGGTAAGGCACTGTCCGTCGGGTCCAGCTTGTACTGCCCAGGGATCTCCGACAGGACAGGCGAGCTGTAGGGCTGGAAGATATTTTCAGTTATTGCTCGGCTCAGAAAGGTATTGTCCACACCATAAAATACATCGGCGAATGGATTATCCTTGGCCAGGATAGCTTTATTCAGGGCGGTACCAGCGTCACCTGAAGCAATGAATTGGATTTTTGCATTGTTTGCGGTTTCGAACTCAGAGATCACAGATTGCGAAGCAGCAAAGGAATCATGCGTCATTACCACCAGTGTTTGCGGTTCTGCTTGTGTGGTAGCAGACGTTGATGAAGGTGAACTGCATGCAGATAGGGCCAGGGAGGCTACAAACAAAACGGTAAGTATTTTAACCTTCATTTTCTTGCCCCTTTCATTTCCAAATGCGATTAATCGTTCTCGCCCATTGATAAACAACAACAAAGTGTTCCTTGCCGGAGATAGATCCAGGCAGGATTTTCGATAATAACGTTACTGACACCGCGTGGGGAACCGATTTTAAGGGTTTCGTCCACCAGGGGATATTCCAGGCCATGTGTGGTGATTCCTTGGGCATCACCGGCGAGCGGAATCAGTGATAATGTACTTCCGACTCGATCAGCGAAAGTCGATCGGCTTTCACCATGTATGACGTGCAACGCTTGATTTCCATCCAGCAAGCTGATGGATAGGCCTGAGAATTTCGGATGAGCAGCCAACATAACATTGGCGATGGTCATATCCCAACGGGCACCCATCCCCCCAATTATGTTCACCTGGCTGATTCCTCGCTCGATAGCCAGCCACAAGGCGAGCTCCAGATCGGTTTCATCCTTGTGAGCCGGAAATTGTTTGATCTCCGTGCCTGCTGAGTGATAATAGGAAACATCATCTGGTTTGAGCGAATCGAGATCACCGATGATGACCTGGGGTAAGATTCCCAGAGCACGGCAATGGTGTGTACCCCCATCAGCCGCAATGACCAGATCGGAAGGACGGAGCTCATTGATGATTGGAGGCGCTTGCTCCATCTTCCCATTGGCGAATATGAATACTCGGTGCATAAAAGAAAAACTCCTTACCCCGTTACCGGTGGAAGGAGTTGGTTGTTCTTGCGATTCCTCCGCCGGCATTATCCGGATCAGGTTCGCGGGTCGAGATCTTGTGGATCTCCTCTCAGCCCAGGTATACCGGGCTCCCCGTGCATGTTTACGAATGTCAGGTCAGTATATCCCTATTTACAAAAATGTCAAGTTTCGACCAGCAAACCGCATTATTATTTGACGCGGCATCGTCTTAAATGTATAATCTTTGCACCTCTTCATAATGAGGGGTGGCAGGAGGCCCCACCATGGCATTAAAGGGCAATCTACGCGATTTTTCGATCACCCAATTGCTCAACTTGGTCAACGTTGCGCGCAAAACCGGCACGCTGATTGTAGAACGCTCCCAGGAACAGGTTTTTGTATCCTTCAGGGAAGGAAAACTGTCCTTTGCTCGTAATGGTGCAGATGCTGCCAGCTTAACCATGGTTCTCTATCATGCAAACAAGCTGAATGCTGCCCAGGTACGTGCCATCAACGAGCGTGTGGGGGCGATGACCGATAAGGAACTGGGCCTCTTATTAATCAACTCCAATGTGATCACCCAACAGGAAATACTAGCAAGCTTACAGGCTTACTACCTGAGCATGGTCAACCGCTTGTTCACCTGGAGTGAGGGTTTATTCCGTTTTGAAAATGAGTTGCTTCCACCCAGCGATAAGATTACCGTGCGCATCAATCTGGAGAACCTGATCATCGATGGTACCCGAAAGATGCGCGAGTGGGAACAGCTACAGGGCGAGATTCCCAGCCTGGAGATGGCTTTAAAATTCAGCGAACGCCCGGGTGTGAATTTACGCACCCTGAACCTCAGCGCTGATGAATGGAAAGTTATTTCGTTTATCAATCCCAAAAACACGATCCACCAGATTGCCAGGGCAACCAACAAAAACGACATGGAGATCCGCAAGATCGTGTATAGCTTCATCCAGGCCGGCCTGGTTGAAATGGTCAGGCCAGAAGGCAGGCCAGTGCAACCACCTGTCCAAACCGTTGAGGCTGCACCACCTGTCCAGCCACGCATCGGATTACCACAGACAAATAAGCCAGAATTTAAGTCGTTGATCAACCGCATTATTAACCGGATCCGTTCAATCTAATCGAGAGATAGCATCGCATAAAGGGATGTCGTTATGCAAACTGTAAAAATGGTGGTCACTGGTCCATTCAATGCGGGAAAAACCGAGTTCATCCGTTCGGTCAGTGAGATTGAAGTAGTTTCGACTGAACGAAAAATTTCCCTCGAATCAGAACGGGTTAAAGATCAAACGACGGTAGCCATGGATTTTGGCCGCATCTCCATTGATGAAAACCTGGTCCTATACCTGTTTGGTACTCCAGGTCAGCGCCGATTTGATTTTATGTGGGAAATCCTCTCCGAGGGCATGCTGGGATTTATCGTTATGGTGGACAGCTCTCGACCGGAGACTTTCCGAGAAGCGCGAAATATCCTGGAGACATTTCGGGCTTATGCACCCACTCCTTATGTTGTTGCAGCCAATAAGCAGGATGACAAGGAAGCCTGGGATATCGCTGATATTCGCATTGCCTTACGTTTGAGCCCACAGGTGAAGTTGTTACCTTGTGTGGCGAAAGACAAAGAAGCGGTAAAAAAGGTGCTCTTAGAGCTGCTTTACAGCATCCTCGAAGAGATGGAGATCGCTTCACCTGAATAGTACTCCCCGAAGCTGGTGACATTGACCAAGATCTTGATCGTTGATGATGACCGGGAGTTCCGGGAGTTAATCATTTTTGCTTTGCGCTTCACCGGCTTGTTTGCGTTCGGTGCGGCTAGTGGGGATGAATGCTTATCTCTGGCCAGGCTACACATGCCAGATCTAATTTTGCTTGATTATGACTTGCATAATATAAACTCGAATCCCGTCGATGAGCTGTTGAAAGTTGATGAAAAGACAGCTTCAATTCCTGTAATAATGCTATTCGAAAAAAGCCTACAATCAGAAATTCAAGCGACCAACTTTGAGAGGGTGTCAGGCTTCATTAATAAGTCGGAATCACCCGACAACATCACCAGGCAAGTGATACGCTACCTGCTTAAGGCTAAAAAGCCAAATCCTTGACACTGCTTGGCCTTACGCTTATAATCACGACGCTTTCCTCGATAGCTCAATTCGGCAGAGCGGGCGGCTGTTAACCGCTAGGTTCTAGGTTCGAGTCCTAGTCGAGGAGCTTTTTTTCTTTAATTTCGTTTTAACTGAGAGCGAGTGGTACCCATGGGGGTACTAACTTGTTAACCGCTGGGTTCTAGGTTCCCGTTTCCGGGACAGGTCGAGTCCTGCACCCGGGAAACCACCGGGTGTTTCGCAAAAAGCGCTCAGCACCACAAAAAACCTGTGGTGTTTCGCAAAGAACGCTCAAGTCGAGGAGCTTATTATTTAAATAGAGCTTGCGGTACCCATGGGGGTACTGGCTTGTTAACCGCTAGGTTCTAGGTTCCCGTTTGCGGGACCGGTCGAGTCCTGCACCCGGGAAACCACCGGGTGTTTCGCAAAAAGCGCTCAGCACCACAAAAAACCTGTGGTGTTTCGCAAAGAACGCTCAAGTCGAGGAGCTTATTATTTAATAGAGCTTACGGTACCCATGGTGATAAAAACTGTTAACCACTAGCCTCCAGGTTCCCATTTTGGCAACAGGGCGACCCTTGGTTGAAGAGATTAGTCATTTTCTAATGCGGGCATGAAAGCTCAAGACACACTCTAGGGGTAGTGGCCGAGACAAATTTTTAGTCACAATTCTCTGATTGCTCTGTTATTAAGGAAACTGGAGATATCTCCAACTCCCCGTTGTTTTATCCATGATATTAATAAAAAAAATGGGCTCATTGCTGTGCCCATTTTGAAAAATTGTTTTTATCATTCCGATGATTTTTCCGTAGTTGGCTTCGCTGGCTCGTCCTTTTTTCCTGACTCGCTTTCCTTCGGTGAACGATTGAAGGAACCAGACGCTGAGCGGTGATCGGTGGAGTAAAAGCCTGAGCCTTTGAATACAATTCCCACGGGTGTGTAAACTTTACGGAGTGCCTTCTTGTTGCATTCAGGGCAGCGGGTGAGGACCGGATCGTTATAGCTTTGAAAACGATCGAACTGGACACCACAATTTTCACAACGATAGCTATATACTGGCATTTTTCCTCGAACCTTCCCTACCCTTTACTAATTCGAGCGCATTATAGCGCGTCCTTGCCTGAGTGACAAGACATCATCAGGGTAGTTCTAACATTACTCTAACAAATTGAGGATAAATGTATCTGTTACGAATTACTTCTTCGGAGTTGGGCTGGGGGTCGGAGTACGGTTCGGTGCAGGTGTACCCGTAGTTGTTTCGGTCTTAGTTGCTTGGTTGGTACCCTCGGGCGTTTCGCTCGGTGTGGCAGGGTTTATTAACCTGACATGTTCTTGGGCATACTGCAGCCAGTAAGTAGGCACCTGGTCGGGAGGTAGGGCGAGCAGTTGCTCCCAATCTTTCTTAGCCTTGGTCAAGTTGCCGGCCTGTTCGTAAACCCGAGCCCGGTTGTAATACACTTCAGCTAGCTGGCGATCGGTAGCAGCCAGCAGCTCGGCACCATCAAACTGTTGAGCCGCTTGAGACAACCGGTCGTCAGCCCATAAAGCCCTGGCTAAGGCAAGGCTGTATGGATAATTGGCTGGATCGACATTGACTGCTGCAACGAACTCATTAACAGCTGCGCGTGCATCTCCCTGGTTCAGGTGGATCAGCCCACAGTAATACCAGGATTGGGCATTGCTTTCATCTGCGGTGATGCCTTCCTGGCAGGCATTCAATGCCTGGGTGAAGTTTCCCAGCTGATACTCAGCCTGTGCCTTTATTGCCCAACCTTCGGCATCATCAGGGGCATATCCGTTGTATTGGTCAATAAATTGAATGGCCTGCTTCGAGTTGTTTTTAGCGAGGTAGATCTTGGCAAGTGTTATGTATGCAGTTAAGGATGTTTTATCTAGCTGGTAGCCCACCTGGGCAGCCTCCAACGCAGCATTCGAGTCGTTCAATTCTAGGTAGGCCTGGGCTAATAAAATATACATCATAGGTTGGCTCGGGACCAGTTTATCCACCGCCAGCAAGTCGTCCAATGCACCGGTCGGATTGTTATGCTCAATCTTCACCCGGGCTCGGTTTAGGTAGGCGTCGACATAGTTGGGATCATACTCGATGGCGTAGTTCAGCTCACCTTCGATGTCCGCTGTCGGATTGATTTTTTCATATGCCAAAGCCCGCCCGAGGAATGCAGGGGCAAATCGTGGATTGACTTCTAGGGCTTGCTCATAAGCAATCACGGCTTCCTGGTATTCACCCATCATGCGGTAGGCTTCTGCAATATAGTAAAGGATGTCGGGCGAGCCTGGCTCAAGCGCAGCTGCTTGTTTCATGAAGTCCAACACTGCGGCCCAATTTTCCTTCTCATAAGCACTGATCCCCGCGCGATACGCCTCCAGTGCCGGGTGGGGTGTGTTGATATATAACGGCATGGGTGTGTATGTCTCTGATAGGAACTTCCAGAGCGGTGTGGCACCTACAAAAGCCGGGGTAGGTGTGCGTACCGCCAGGGTGCGTGTAGCTGTAGGGGTGAGGGTTGGCTCAGGGGTCTTGGTTGGGAATGGAGAGACCTTGATGATCACTACCTCTTCGGGTTTATGCGGCGTGCCAAATACTGTGCCAAGAACCAGCCCAACCACGATGAGACCCGCAATGATGAGGGTAGCAAACCGGAAAACACGGTTGTCCCAGATACGCCTGAACAGGGATTTGGGTGGCTCGGCGACTACTTCCAGCTCTTTTTCCCAGTTGCGTTTAGTGGGTGGCGCAGGTGTGACATCCTTACCTGCCTCCCGGGCTCCCAGGATGATTAGCCCGCGTTTTGCAGCCTCGTTATCGGGATCAACTCGCAGGGCAGATTCAAGACAGTAGATGCGCTCCTGGTTGGATTCAACCAACGTGCTCATCCAGAGCCAGTATTCTGACTTGGAGGAATCCGTCCGCAACAGGCGGGTGAACAAGTCACGAGCTCGGGCAGTCTGTCCCTGGTCGATCGCCTCCAGGGCGGCTTTATACATCTTTTCTTCAGCCATTGGTCTCTTCGCTAAAGTTTAGCACAGCATTTCACGTAGAGCAAGTTGAGAACGACAAGATTTTTCTGATACATGAAATGAAAAATCCATTGAGTGGTCTTATAAATATTGAGAACCAGGCAATAACTATGATTCATTCTCTATGGTTGTTCTGAAAATAACCATTGCTCGGATTGGGTATAATCAAGGTCTATGATACCAAGACTAGCCATTTTGCTGTTAATCCTGAGCGTTGTCGTTAGTGGATGCGCCCAGGTGACTACTGTAGCTAGCCCCACCATCACCTCTCCAGGCGTGCTGACTCCATATATGACGGTGACGCCTAGCCCCACTCGTGCGCTGCCAACCATCCAGCTGACGATCCCCGTGACACCCTCGCCTACCCCCACTCCATTCCTGTATACTGTTAAAAACGATGACACCATGCTGGGTATTGCCTTTCAATTCGGGATCACCCTGGATGAGCTTAAGGCGGCTAATCCCACAGTCGACCCGCATTTCATGGGTGAGGGTTTACAGCTGGTCATACCTTTGAGCGGTGCCACCCCAGAAGCTCTCCCCAGCCCCACTGCTGTGCCCGTGGTTCTAGGGTCGCCACGCTGCGTACGCACCGGCGATGGGGGTGCCTGGTGTATCGTTGCCATCAAGAATGATCTCGAAGAGAGTCTCGAAAACCTATCGGTATGGATCGGTCTATTGGATGATCAGGGTGAGACTTTCGCCAGCCAAACTGCCTATGCACCATTGAATATCCTAAGACCGGGAGATAGCATGCCGTTGATGGCATACTTTGCCCCACCCTTGCCAGATACTTTCGAACCGCGCAGTGAACTACTAAGCGCACTGATAGTTAATGGTGCTGACGAACGCTACCTTGATCCTCAGGTGAATATCGACCAGGTGGTGATCGACCCAGATGGCAGTGAAGCCACGCTGAGCGGCAATGTGCTGCTCCCCGAAGGGTCTACACTTTCGCAGTTATGGTTATTGGCTGTGGCTTTCGATGCCGATGGGAATATCCTCGGGATGCGTAAGTGGAAATCGGCGGGGGAGACCGAGTTTGATTTCACGGTATACAGCCTGGCGGGTGCAATTGATCACATCGAAGTGCTGGCCGAAGCAAGACCGTAGTTAGCATTACGAGACTCACGCGACTTCCCCCAAGCCTGACACATGAATAGTCTATCAATAAATCCGGGGAAAGCCTTATAATATTTCTTGATTGTGAATATAGATCTAATTGACCTGAGGAGGATAGCCGATCACACCAGCGGGACCGGGATAAATACCAGGATGAAGAGAATCACACCCAGAACTGCTAGGGCTTTGCGCTTCGGGTCGAGTGGGGTGATCTGGTCGAGCGGTTCTGCATGCAGGCGACCGAGGAAGAAGATCAGTGCTGCCCATAGCCACCAGCCACTCCAGGCAAAGCCTAATAAAATTAAAGCGACCAAGATGAAGGGGAGCAACCTCACCGATTTCTTTCCGATCAAGACATACATGATATGCCCACCATCTAGCTGACCAGCAGGAATCAGGTTCAGGGATGTCACCAGTAGCCCGGCCCAACCCGCCCAAACAATCGGGTTGATGATGACATCGAAACCACCCGCGGGTAGGGGCGAGCTGGTAAAGAAGTAACGGATCCAATATAAGATGGGGTTTACACCCGCATAGGTAGCCGGTTGGGGTAAAAGCTGCCCTTTGATGATCAATTTGAGGAGCAGATAGATGATAGAGTTGCCCTCAAAAATCTGGCCGAGTGGCAATGGGTAAGGGATCTTCTGAACCGGTGAAAGATAGATACCTAAAATCAGAATTGGGATAGCCACCAGCACACCTGCCAGGGGACCGGCGATGCCGATATCTAATAATATCCGTCTGTTTTTAGGTGGTTCTTTTAATTGGATAAACGCACCCATCGTCCCGAAGTAGCTGAGTGGAAATGGGATGAAAAAAGGCAGGGTGACTGTAGTTTTGTGATACCGACCGGCAAGGTAATGGCCAAATTCGTGGAAGACCAGGATCGTCATGAGCGGTATGGCGAAAGGAAGGCCACTTTTCATAAAACTCATCCAGCCATTGACTGTGTTAGGTAGTACGCCGGTCGAAAAGAAGAATGCCCCAGCAAACGTCACGCTGATTACAGTCAGGATGAAAAACACAATATTTCCCCAGACCTTGGTTGGTTTGGGTTGAATGATACCTTTCATCAGCTGGATAACTTGCTGATCACCTTCCATGCGGAACAGTGGAGTCACGTATAATGGCCGCAGCTCCTGCGCTAGCTGCTCATACGCCTCGGCAGAATTATCGTTAAGCAAATTACCCCGATAGCGTAGTAAATAGCCTTTCTTTTCATCACCTTCGTAGGTTTCGAACACCCGAAAGTATTTCGTGATGATCGGTGTGTAGAGATCGTTCTCTTCAGGAAGCATAATTTTCCCAATCCTTTACCATTAATAATAGGCGGGAGTGGATGGGGGTCGAACCCACCGCGGCCCGCAACGCGACCCGCCACCGGTTTTGAAGACCGGGGAGCCCACCGGAACTCAACCACTCCCAACGGCTAAGGATACCGCAGGGGGGTGCTTTTGGCAAGGAAACAAGGTTAAGTTAAGTTTATCAGGCTATGTGAACAATCCGCCCAGAGGCATCTCAAGGGGAATGTCGCGTTTGTGTTGAACAATTCTGAGAAATAAGTATATTGGGAAGTTAGGATTCCAACCGATATGTCATTGGTAATCTTGTAGATCTTCTTCAGTTTAATATACTTAATTTCTGATCGTCACGCATTGAGCTTTGGTGGCAGCAGCAACCAGGATATTCCCTTGGCTGGCCAGAAAGCGCAAACCATCAAGATAAGATCAACTCAACCTGGTCACCAACCTGTGCACTGAGGGACTGCGCGGCATTCCCATTCACGATGGATATGGCAATTGAGTCGCTACTATCTCGTAAGGCAATCAGGGTTCCAGATGGTTCCTGCGCAAAACTGGATGCTTAACCGGATATCGACTTATTTTTTATCCTGACAATTGCATTCCTTTGCTCACCCTCGAGACTGAAGTGCAGGTTGGTGGATAAATTTCTAAAATGATCAATGGAAATTACCTGTCCAATCCAGCCTTTTTGAGTCGATTGTGGTCTGGGTATTTCCAAGCGGATCGGATCATCAATCAAGGTTCCCAGGGATCTAAACCTTGTTCCCAAGGCCAGATAGGCTGCGACCGAAGCAAATATATCACGCCCGTGAATGGTGTTCGACACCGATGGCAGCCAATATGCTGGTTTGTTCAGGTTAATAAACCTCGCAGGCAAATTATTAGATTCGGCCTGTTCAATAACAATAGTCAATAGTCCATTATCGGGGGCTATGAAATAGTGTGAGCCAATATTGGCAGCAATCGCCCGGCGAGGCGTGCCCACACCCGGGACGACGACCGTCACATGAATGCTCTCATCCGGGAAATAATAGTAGGAACGACCAAGCAATAGCGCAGCTTCCAGCACGTTTTGAGGGGCAATTTCATGGCTGAGATCAGCAATCTGAGCTTGAGGGGCGATACTCCAGATCACCCCCTTCATGACTCCTGGGTATCCATCCCGGATCCCGAAATCCGTTAGCAGCGTGATGACTGTCATGCACCTATTTAACCACAATTACAGTGCCGACCATCCCGGCACCAGAATGGACAGATAAGCCGGGTGTGACTTCAACCAGTGGAATATCCGCTGGGCAGCTCATCCTGCTCCGCATCTCTTCGGAAAACTGTTGGGCCATCTGGGTGGAGTTGACGTGCAGAACGCACATCTTTTCGATCTGTTTTTCACCGATAGAAAGGGCACATAGTTCGATGACCCTTTCCCAGGATTTTTTCTGGGTCCGCACCCGTTCTAGCAAGTCTAGCTTTCCGTCACGGATGGTTAAGATGGGCTTTACACTCAGCACTGATGCAACACCAGCAGCCAGGTTGCTTACCCGGCCACCCATGGCCAGATATTTTAATGTGGAAAGGGCTGTATACAAACAAGTCCTTGATCGAAGATCATCCACCACCTGGATGATCTCCCGAACAGTTGCACCTTGAGCAGCAGCTTCCGCGGCTGCCAGAACCATAAACCCCAACCCCATTGACAGGCTGCGGGAATCAATCACCTGGATTTCCCGGTCAGGAAATTCTGCACTGGCAGTGACCGCAGCATTAAAGGTGGCACTCATTTCTTTACTGACGCATATGCATACAATCTTCGCTGCTCCAGCATCGAATGCATTTTTATACGCAGCGATGAATTTTCCTGGTGCTGGAGCGGCTGTAGTAGGCAGTTTACCCTCTCCATCAATACGGCGGAAGGTGTCTGCATCGTTGATCGCATAGACCGCTTCATAGGATTGTTCACCAAAGTTTACTGTGATGGGCACCTGGTAGATGTTATAACGTGCTGCAATCTCAAACGGAATTCTTGAATCTGTATCGGTTATTATAGCGATTTCCTGCATATTTTCTCCTGACGGCATATCATACCACTTCCATTAACCCTCTTGGGTTTCTTAGGGTGTGATAAAATATCGGGCAATTGTCAGCAGGAAGATCAACCGGATAATAATTGATCTGTTTGTGACTGGAGGATGTATGGATCGTGCGGAATTAATCTCACGTGTAAAAGAAGACGCAGTAAAGTTTATTTCCTTGCAATTTACAGACGTAATCGGCACTGTGAAGAGCGTGGATATCCCTATCGCCCGCCTAGCCGACGCATTAGAAGATGGCATGTGGTTCGATGGCTCGTCGGTTGAAGGATTCGCCCGCATCCAGGAGAGTGATATGCGCCTGGTAGCGGATCTCGACACGTATGCCGTGCTGCCGTGGACATTGCCGGATTTACGCCGGGCGCGCATCTTCTGTGAGATTTTCCAACCGGACGGTAAACCTTTTCCTGGGGACCCGCGCGGCACCCTTAAACGACTACTGGTTGAGTTAGCCAAGCGCGGCTGGAAGTATAACGTTGGCCCTGAACCGGAGTTTTTCCTCTTCCGCGGGGGAAACGGTCAGGAGAGTATTCATCCAGTTCCCCATGACGTGGGCGGCTATTTTGATTTTTCAGCCAACGATGAAGCTGTGAGGGTTCGCACCGAGCTGATGGATGCCTTGGAAGGGATGGGATTAGAAGTGGAAACTGGCCACCATGAAGTGGCACTGGGGCAGCATGAGATCGACTTCCGCTTCGATGACGCCTTACGCACCGCCGATAACGTCTTGACTTTAAAATACACCGTCAAGGCGATTGCTGCCCAGCACGGTTTGATTGCCTCATTCATGCCGAAACCCATTTTTGGCATCAATGGCTCGGGGATGCACGTGCATCAATCACTGTTTGACATGCAGGGTAAAAATCTATTCTCTGACACCGAGGATGAATTCCATTTATCAAATACCGCTTATCAATTCATCGCTGGTCAGTTGCAGCATGCACGTGCCCTGGCAGCTATCGTAGCACCCACGGTGAATTCCTATAAACGTCTTGTGCCGGGTTATGAAGCTCCGGTATACATCGGTTGGGCGCAAATAAACCGCTCGGCTCTCATCCGCATCCCGCGTTGGTCACCTGGCAGGGATAATTCCACGCGTGCTGAGCTTCGCTTCCCCGATCCGTCTTCCAATCCTTATCTGGCCTTCACGGCTATGCTGGCAGCCGCCCTGGATGGCATCGATCGGAGATTACCTTGCCCCAAGCCCTTGAATCAGGTTAACGTCTATGAGCTATCCAGTGATGAGCGTAAGGAATTGGGTGTGGCAGAGCTGCCTGGCTCATTAGGTGAAGCATTGAACGAGTTGGAGAATGACACCGTTATCAGAAACTCAGTAGGCGATACGATTTACGAAACTTTCGTCAGGGCAAAGAAGGAAGAAATCGTGGAATACCAGATGAAGGTCACAGATTGGGAACTTGAAAGATATCTGGAACAAGCCTGATCCTTAAAGAAGAATTTCTATGAACCGCCATGCTCTGATCTGAACCCTAAAAAATAGA